>JBJHCI010000151.1:0-5681 GCA_050485925.1 Maricaulaceae bacterium | reverse complement strand
GCCATGGTCGGCGCTGATGGTGAGACCTTCCTGCCCACGCCCGGCTCGCAGGGCCCGGAGCGCATCCTTAATCAGGACGAGATTGACAGCCTGTTGGGCTTCTCGGTGTCCGATGATGACGGGGCAGAGCGATCTGGCATCCGCGCCATTATCAATTCCGCGCTGGTCTCCTACGAGCGCCTGCCCATGCTGGAGATCGTCTTTGATCGCCTCGTGCGGTTGATGACGACGAGCTTACGCAATTTCACCTCCGACAACGTAGAGGTGAGCCTTGATAACATCTCCTCGATTCGGTTCGGCGACTATCTCAACTCGATCCCGTTGCCGGCAATCCTGTCGGTATTCCGGGCTCAGCAGCTGGACAATTACGGCCTGCTGACGGTCGATTCCAACTTGATCTATTCGGTGGTGGACGTGCTGCTTGGCGGGCGTCGCGGCACCAGCGCCATGCGTATCGAGGGCAGGCCCTACACCACTATTGAGCGTACGCTGGTCCAGCGGATGATTGAAGTGGTGCTGGCCGATGCCAAACAGGCCTTTGCGCCGCTTACGGAAGTGGATTTCACCCTTGACCGGGTGGAAACCAATCCGCGTTTTGCGGCCATCGCCCGCCCTGCCAATGCGGCCATTCTGGTCAAGCTTCGCATTGATATGGAAGACCGCGGCGGGCGCATTGAGCTGCTTCTGCCCTACGCCACGCTGGAGCCGATCCGCAAAATGCTGCTCCAGCAGTTCATGGGGGAGAAGTTCGGTCGGGACAATATCTGGGAAAGCCATTTGGCGACCGAACTCTGGTCAACGCAGATGGAAGTCCAGGCGGTAGTGGACGAGCTGCAAAGACCGCTGGGAGAAATCATGAAGCTGCAGGTCGGCGACACGATCTATTTGGATGCAGGTCCGGACAGTCCGGTGGAACTGCGCTGCGGGACAATTCCGCTAACGCGGGGACGGATGGGCCGACTCGGTCATAATGTGGCGGTAAGGCTCGACGCGCCGCTTACGCCTTCGGCCCGCCGCACACTGACGAGGTTCTCATGAGTCTAGCTGCATTCATCTTCGAGGCCCTTATCGGGCTTCTTCTCGTAGGGGCCGCCATCATGTGCTGGCGCGTGGACCGCCGGCTGAAGACCCTGCGCGAGGGGCAGGACGGGCTGCGCGAGACGGTTACCGCGCTCAATGATGCGGTGGACCGCGCCCGCGCGGGGCTTGCCGCGCTTGACCGCGCTTCCCGCGAAAGCGGTGAGGTGCTTGAGGCGCGTATGAAGGCGGCCCGGGCTCTGGCGGATGAGTTGCGGCTACTCACGAGTGCAGGCGAGCGCAGCCTTGACCGGTTTGAACGCCCGCGCCGCCTGCAACCGGCACGCCGTACGGACTCGGCAACGCAGGACGCGCCTCCGGCCAGCGATCTGCTCAAGACCCTGCGGTAGGAGAGGAAATTCCATGCCAGGTCTGCGCCCGCTTCTGCTCATTTCGGTCCTTCTTGCAGGCCTGTTTGCGTTGAAATCGGTTTCGCTCGCCGATGGGGCGCTGGCGCTGGTATCGGCGGCGTCCGCGTTCGAGCTTGACGCTGAAGCGGGACAGGCCGCCGGTCAGGAAGAACGCCGCGAGGACGAGAGCCCGTTCCGGCCCGCTTCGGCGCGTGCGCCGTCCCAGGACGATCTCGAGCGGGAGCGCACTGCCTCCGAGCTCGATATCATCACCTCTCTCTCCCGGCGCCGCCAGGAGCTGGATCTGCGTGAGGCGGATCTGGACACGCGGGCGGCCTTGCTGGAAGTGGCCGAAGAGCGGATCGAGACACGCATCGCGCGGTTGGAGGGGCTGCAGGCGAACCTTGAAGACTTGCTGGGCCAGCTTGAAAGCGAGCGTGGTCGGCGTGTGGGCGAGATTGTGCAGGTGTATGCCCAGCTAGAACCAGAGAACGCCGCCGCCATCATGTCGCGCATGGATGACGAGACGCTGCTTCTGCTGGCAGAGCAGCTTCAGCGGGATCAGGGGCGCCGTTATGCGGCGATCTTGGCCGAGATGGAGCCGGGCTTTGCGGCTGAGTTGACCTTGCGTCTGCGCGCGCGGGCTAATCCGCCGGCAACCCAGGCTGAGGTGGAGGCCCGCCTTGCCGGGACTGACAGCTAGATATCTAGCGCCTGCGCTGCTCGCGGCGGCACTCGCCGCCCTGCCACCTGCCGCAGCGCAGGTGATCGCCGAGCTCGCCGTGGAACGCTCCGGGCCCACCACCCGCCTTCTCATAACCTATCCGGAAAATCTGGGCGGGGAGGTGTCGGCGCGTGCGGAGATCGCTGCCGGGGCCGTGCTGGTTGCCACGTTTTCTGAACCGGTGAGATTCGACCCGTCCCGCATTCCGGCAGAAAGCGCCGGGCTGGCGGCCATGGCCCGGCTCGATGGCGACGGGCGCACCCTGCGCATTGCACTGAACCGGGAAGCCGAACCACGCGTGAGCGTGTCGCATAACGTCATTGCGATTGATCTGGCACCGCCGGGCAGCGGCACCTTGCCTGACATCGTCTCGCCCTATGAGCGCACCCGGCGCGCGGAAGCCGAGGCTGCCGCGGCGCGGGCTCGCGAGGCGGAAAACATGCCGCCCCCGCCGCCGGAAAATGTGGCGCTGAGGGTTGGCGAAGCGAGCGACTATACCCGGCTGGAGTTCAGCTGGCGGACGCCGGTGGAGCATCGTCTGGAGGCGTTAGCAGACCGGGCCCGGCTGGTTTTCGCCCGGCGTGGCGATCTCGACCTACGTACACTGTCGGCCAGTCCGCCAAGGCTTCTTGAAGGGATATCCGCCCGTAATAGCGAAAACGGTCTGGAGGTCGATCTAACGCTGGAGGAGGGGGCGCGCGCGCGCGTCTGGGCAGAGGAAGGCCGGGTCGTGCTCGATATTCTGGCAGCCGGAGCGGTCACAGTCGAAAGTCTGCTGGCAGCCCAACCGGAACCGGCAGACAGTCCGGCCAACGGACCAGCCCAGGCTGATGCGGTGCTGATCGCCGAGATCGAGGCCGAGGCTGCGCCTGCAGCCGCCCGGCCCAGCCCGGTGCCGGACAATGGCGTCGTACAGACCCGGGTGATGCGCGACGGTAACGACATCTCCATGATGTTTGAATGGGCGCATCTGCCCGGGCTTGCAGTATTCCGCCGCTCGGGCGCGTATTGGGTGGTGTTTGATGCTGCGGCAGCTTTGGACACGGCAGAACTCAATGGCGTGCCGCGCCGTCACTTGACCGGTCATGATGTCCAGACCGGGCCGGACTATGTGGCGCTGCGCCTTGAAACGCCTGATGCCACCCAGGTGGATGTCAGCGCAGCCGGGGCTGCCTGGACCGTGTCGCTCCGGGACAGCGTGGACCAGCCGCCGCGCAGCGTGCGTGTCACCCGGGAAACACCGCTGAACCAGCCGGCGAGACTGCGCATTTCGCATGAAGGCGCGCGTTCCTTCCGCCGTGTTCAGGATCAACGGGCCGGTGACAGCCTTCTTGTGCTGACCGCTGACGGTGAGAAGCGCGGCATGATCACGCCCTACCAGCTGGTGGAGGCGAGCTTCCTGCCCTCCGTTCACGGGGTAGCTATCCAGCCGTTTGCCGATGATCTGGAGCTTACCGTACGATCGGGCGGTGCCGATCTCACACGGCCCGGCGGCTTGGTGCTGTCGCGGGCGGTGACCCTCGGCGCGGCTGCGGCGCGCGGCGCGCAACCTTCCTCACCCGCCTTTGTTGATCTGGAGGCCTGGCGCGGCAATAGCGGCTTCCTGACGGGCCTGGGCGCGATCGAACGCCAGGCCGTGAACGGTGAGCCGGAGACGCTGCTCGCGCTGGCGCGCTATTACCTCGCCTGGGAGCTGGCACCGGAGGCCCTGGGCGCGGCCCGTCTGGCAGCAGAAGCCCGTCCGGGATTTGAAGATACGCCGGAGATGCGTGCGCTGGTTGGGGTTGCCGAGCTGATGGCAGGGCGCGATGCCCGTGCGGAGATCGTCCTGTCCGGCTCGGTGCTCAATCAGGATCCGGCTGTC
Organism: Maricaulaceae bacterium; assembly: GCA_050485925.1. Taxonomy (GTDB): domain Bacteria; phylum Pseudomonadota; class Alphaproteobacteria; order Caulobacterales; family Maricaulaceae; genus Glycocaulis. Next base: position 1,666 of record JBJHCI010000151.1, on the reverse strand, counting down.
CAGCCCTGGCGGGGGATGGCGGCGGCCCGCCGCGGGGACTGGGCGGAAGCCCGCAGGCGTTTCGACGACGGTTTGGCTTCGCTCTACTTCTTTGAGCCGGTCTGGCAGGCGCGCCTGCGCGCCGCGCACGCCCGCGCGGCCATCGAAACCAATGATGTGGGCGCGGCAAGGGCGATACTGGCGACGATGGATAGCGAGCAAACCGATCCACAGGTCGTCGCCGAGGTCGAGTATGTGACCGCCCGCATGGCGGCGCTGTCCGGTGATACGCAGCAAGCCATCGAGCGTCTGGATGCGCTGTCGCGTTCGCCCTGGGAACCGGTGCAGGCGATGGCGCTTCTGGAGAGGCTACGCCTGCAGATCGCGGGCCGCCGCATCAGCGCGGCCGAAGCGGCCGAGGTGCTGGAGAGCCTTCGTTTCCGCTGGCGGGGCGATGCCACCGAGCTGGAAGCGGCCCGCATGCTGGGTGATCTCTACGCTGACGCCGGACGCTATCATGAAGCGTTGAGTGTGATGCAGGCGGCCCGCGATCGCCAACCTGGAAACCTCACTTCGCGGCGTATGGCGGTCGATATGGACAGGCTATTCCGACGCCTGTTCCTCGACGGCGAGGCGTCACGCATGTCGCCGGTCGAGGCGCTCGCCCTGTATAACGAGTTCTCCACCCTCACGCCTCAGGGCGCGGATGGGGACCGTATGGTCCGGCGGGTCGCTGACCGGCTTGTGGCGGTAGATCTGCTCGATCCGGCCGCCGCTCTGCTCCAGCATCAGGTGGATAACCGGTCCATGCCGGGCAATGCGCGTGCGCGTATCGCGTCCGATCTGGCGATCATTTACCTGATGGGGCGCCGATACGAGGACGCTCTGCGCACGCTGCGGGCAACCCGGATGGCAGGACTCGCCGAGGATCTGGTTGCCGAGCGTCGGGTTCTGGAAGCGCGCGCTCTGGCCGGGCTGGGCCGGCGTGACCACGCACTGGAACTGATCGAGGCGGACGATAATCCACAGGCGGTACGGTTGCGTGCTGACATCGCCTGGGAGCAGCGCGACTGGGCGAATGCGGGGCGGGGGCTGGAGGCGCTTCTGGGCTCGCGCTGGCGTGATGAACAGCCGCTGGACGAAACCGAGGCGGGAGACGTGCTGCGGGCCAGCATTGCCTATGCACTGGCGGCAGATCGCGCCGGGCTGGACCGGCTGGAGGCGCGCTACCGCATAGCCATGACGCAGACACGCCACGCCGGCGCATTCAACCTGGTGGTCAGTGACGTAACCGGAGCGGCGGACCGGCGGCTCAACGATCTCGTATCCTCAATCGCCGGTCGCGATACGATGGACGCTTTCCTGGCCGGGTTTGCCCGCCGTTTCGAATCTGGCGGGAGCTAGCTTGCGCCAAGAAATTCTTTACGAGGACAAGTCCTAGATCGGCATGCGCAGGATTTCCTGGTAGGCGCGGATCACCTGATCACGCACGGAGATCACCGTTTCCAGCTGCACTTCGGCTGCGGCCATGGCGGTGACTACATCCACCAGCTCGGCCTGGCCGGCCGCGCTCTGCGCAGTGAGATTTTCAGAGGTGCGCATCACCTCCTGGGTCTCGGTCAGCGCGTTCATCACCATATTGCCGAAGGCGGAGACGCCCGGGGTGTCGCCCGCAACCGGCGTGCCC
>JBJHCI010000150.1:0-5698 GCA_050485925.1 Maricaulaceae bacterium | reverse complement strand
TCCTCGCCCTGCTGGCCTATGTGCTCTCCATTCTTGGCGCGTTCCTGGTGCGCTCCGGCGTCATCACCTCGGTACATGCCTTCGCACTCGATCCAGAACGCGGCGTGTGGATATTGGGCATGCTGGGCGTGTCGGCTGTAGCGGGTCTTGGATTGTTTGCAGCGCGGGCCGGATCGCTGGGCGAGGGTGAAGGGTTTGAACCGACCAGCCGCGAGGCCTTTATCGGCGCGAACAATCTCCTTCTCGCCGCGACAGCGGGCGTGGTGCTGGTCGGCACGATCTATCCGCTCTTCATCGAGCTTGCAGGGGGCGCACCGGTCTCGGTGGGCCCGCCCTATTTCGACGCGGCGGCCACCCCGCTTCTGATGGTGCTATTGCTTCTGGTACCGCTTGCGCCCTTCCTGCCCTGGGCCAATGGCGGGGCGGGGCCGGCATTGAAGCAGTTGCGCGCCGTCTTCCTGCTGATCCCGGTCGCGGCGTCGGGCATCGCCTTCATCCTGTTCGGCGCGCCCGTCATGGCGGTGATCGCGGGCGCGCTCGGCGCGTGGGCGCTCTGCGGCGCGGTGATGGATGTGGCCAATCACTGGCAAACCGCGAAATCACGCGCCCTGCGCCTGGCCCTGTCGGGCCGCACGCTCGCCCATGCCGGGCTGGGCTTCATTGCGATTGGCGCAGCGGCTGATGCCTCGCGTCCGGCCGATGTGAACCGCGTGATGGCACCGGGTGAGGCCATCGAGATCGCCGGACGTACGCTGACGCTGAGAGATGTGCGCCGGGCCGATGGCCCGAACTTTCTCGCCGACCGGGCGACGCTGGACGTTTCGGGTGGCGGCATGATCGCACCTGAGCGGCGCTATTACTGGGCAGCCGGTCAGCACACGCGCGAGGTGGGGCTTGGCTCCTCGCTCGCCGGTGATCTCTATCTGTCCATCGGTGAAGCGCGTCCGCGCGAGGATGGCTCGGCGGCCTATGAGGTGCGCGCGGCCTTTCACCCACTGGTCTGGATGCTGGGTATTGGCGCGCTCGCCATCGTGATCGGCGGATTGCTTGCCGTGGCTTCGCAGATCCTCATCCGACGGAGCAGGCAGGAGGGCGCGACATGATCGCGGCCCTGCTCGCAGCTTTTGCCCTGCAGACGGCTGGGCCGGAATTGCCGCCTGAAGACGAGGCGCGCGCTCAAGGTCTGATGCGCGAGGTGCGTTGCATGGTGTGTGCGGGCGAGTCGGTGCTCGATTCCAGCGCGCCAATGGCAGGTGACATGCGCCGCTTCATCCGCGAGGAAATTGCTGCCGGCTCCGATGACCGGAGCGTACGCGACGCGCTGGTGGTCCGCTTCGGCCATGAGGTGCTGATGCGCCCGCCCGTGGAAACACGCACCTTGCCGCTCTGGATCGCGCCCTTGCTGTTCCTGGGGCTGGGCGGGCTGCTGCTCTTCACGGCAATGCGGCGCAAGTCTGCCGGCAAGTAAGCTTGCGTCTGCCGCGTGGCGTCCCGACATTGGGGTACACGGCAGACGGAGCGCATCATGGCGAAATCGGTGAAAGTCAGCTTTGAGGGCAGTCAGGGCGCGATGCTGGACGCGCGTCTGGAGCTGCCCGCCGGACCGCCGCGCGCCTATGCGCTGTTTGCGCACTGCTTTTCCTGTTCAAAAAACAATCTTGCCGCCACACGTGTTTCCAAGGCGCTGGCAGAGCACGGTATTGCGGTGTTGCGCTTCGACTTCACCGGGCTTGGGGCGTCGAAGGGCGATTTCGCCAACACCAATTTCTCCTCCAATGTGGAGGATCTGGTCCGCGCCGCCGAGTTCCTGCGCGATGAGTACGAGGCACCGTCCCTGCTCGTCGGTCATTCGCTGGGCGGTGCGGCGGTGATCGTCGCGGCGGACAGGATTCCCGGCGTGAAGGCGGTAGCCACCATCGCCGCGCCCGCCGATGCCACCAATGTCACCAGGCAGTTCGCCGATGACGTGGAGAAAATCGCACGCGAAGGTGAGGCGCTGGTACAGCTGGAGGGCCGCCCCTTTACCATCCGCAGGCAATTTCTTGATGATATTGCCGAAGCCAAGGTGGAAGACGCAGCAAAGGCGCTGAAAGCCGCGCTGCTGATCGCCCACTCACCCGCCGACGCCACGGTTGGGATCGAGAACGCGACCCGGCTCTTTGTTGCTGCCCGGCACCCGAAAAGCTTTGTCGGGTTAGAGGGCGCGGACCATCTGCTTTCCCGGCGCGAGGATGCTGACCATACCGCGCGCGTCATTGCCGCCTGGGCGGAGCGCTACCTGCCCGCCAGCGCTCTGCCCGAAGCGCCCGAGGCCCCACCGGAAAAGAACAGCGCAATGGTCAGCGAGACCGGTGCCGGAAAATTCCTGAGTTGGGCCTCGGCCGGGCAGGCGCGTTTCCTCGTCGATGAACCGGAAGATGTAGGCGGGCTGGATGCCGGTCCGTCCCCCTTCGAGCTGCTTTCGGTGGCGCTCGCGGCGTGCACCACGATGACCCTGCGCATGTATGCTAGACACAAGAAGCTGGAGCTTGGCCGCATCACTGCGCGCGTGAAGCACGCGAAGGAAGAGGGCGCGGACGTCTTCTCCCGCGCTATCTCGGTGGAGGGCGAAATATCCGAAGAACTGCGGGACAAGCTGGTCGAGATCGCGGGCAAATGCCCGGTCCACCGCACGCTGGAGCGGGGCGCGCAGATACGTACCGCCTATGGAACCGGCACATCTGACGCCTGATGTAATATTACAGAAGCGTCATGATCTGGTAATAGAGCGTAGAGCCTGCTCCCGTCATGAGAGGAGCAGGGACAAATGGCTCGCTGTTTGCAACGGGCCAGTTATTCCAACCGCCAAGGGAAAGCCTTCACATGACATCTTCGCGAGCTTTCAGCCGCTTTTTTATCCCGGTCCTGCTGGCCGGTGCCGTCTGCCTGATGCCGTTGAACACGGCTCCGGTGGAGGCGCAGAACAATCGCAGCGCCGCCGCTATGCCGCCTGGCACGCCGATGTCGTTCGCCGACCTTATCGAGCGCGTGAGCCCGGCCGTGGTCTCCATCGAGGCCACCGGCAGTGTCGATCCCCGCGCCGTGCCTGATCTGGACGATATCCCGCCCCAGTTCCGCGAGTTCTTCGAGCGCTTTGGCGGCCCCGGCGGTCAACAGCAACAGCGCCCGCGTCGCTCGCAAGGCTCCGGCTTCTTCATCTCTGCCGATGGTCTTCTGGTGACCAACGAGCACGTCATTTCCGGCGCTGACGAGATTTCCGTCACCCTGCCCAATGGGGACGAGTACACGGCCGAAGTGGTGGGTCGGGACGCAGCCACCGATATCGCGCTTCTGCGCGTGACCGGCAGCGACCGCGCCTTCGCCTATGTTAGCCTGGACCGCAGCCCGACCATCCGGGTTGGTGACTGGGTCGTGGCTGTTGGCAATCCATTCGGGCTTGGAGGCACCGCGACGGCTGGTATCGTGTCCGCGATTGGTCGCCCCTTGGGCAATACCCAGCTCTACACGAATTTCCTGCAGATCGATGCGCCCATAAACCGGGGTAATTCCGGCGGTCCGGCCTTTGATCTCAACGGCAATGTGGTGGGCGTGAACTCGGCCATCTTCTCGCCGACCGGCGGTAATGTGGGTATCGGCTTTGCGATTCCCTCCGACCTGGCTGCTTCGGTCGTTGATCAGCTGATAGAGCGCGGCGAAGTGCGCCGCGGCTATCTTGGCATTGCGCCGCAATCGCTGACGGCGGATCTGGCGGAAAGCCTCGGCCTGCCGCGTGAACGGCGCGGCGTGCTGGTCGCCGAGGTGATTGCCGATACGCCGGCCGCTGAAGCTGGCCTGCGCAATGGTGATGTAATCATCCGTATCAATAACGAGCCGGTGAACGACCATCGTGAGCTGTTCCAGCGCATCGGTTCGGTTCCGCCGGGCGAGCGTGTGGACCTGCGGGTTATCCGTGACGGGCGTGAGCGCAATGTGCGGGTGCGTCTGACGGAGCGTCCGGAAGCCGAACAGGCAGGAACGCCATCCCAGCCCGCGCCGTCGCAGAATCAGGTGTTCGGTATGACGCTTGCCCCGGCTGATGAGGCGGCACGCGAGCGTGTGGGCGTCAGCGGATCACGCGGATTGCTGGTCAATGCGGTCCAGGCCAATTCAGAGGCGGCGCGCCGGGATATCCGTACAGGCGATCTTATCCTTGAAGCGGGCGGGCGTGATGTCAGCCGCGTGGAAGATCTGCGCAGTGCCATCGAGGAAGCGCGCAGCCGTAACCGCAACGCGGTGCTGGTGCTCGTCGCGCGTCAGCAGGGCGGGGTGCGCTACGTCGCGCTAAGCCTCGACAGCGAATAGCGAAAACGTATCAACCTTCGGATCGGGAGCTCCGGACATGCGCGTACTGATCATGGAAGACGACAAGCAGGTGGCGGCCTTCATGAGCCGTGGCCTGAAGGAGGCCGGTCACGTCTGTGATTGCGCGCATGACGGGGAGGATGGCCTGGAGATGGCCCGCAACAGCCAGTACGATGTGCTGGTCGTTGACCGGATGATGCCGCGACGCGACGGTCTGTCGGTGATCGAGACGCTGCGGGCCGAGGGCATGGCCTCGCCCATATTGATCCTGTCAGCCCTTGGCGAGGTGGATGACCGGGTGGACGGGTTGAAATCGGGTGCCGATGACTATCTGGTCAAACCCTACGCTTTTGCCGAACTGCTGGCCCGCATCGAGGTGCTCGCCCGCCGTCGCGATCCGGGCTCGGTGCAGACCCAGCTCTCGGTCGGCGATCTGGAGATGGACCTGCTTGCTCGGACAGTGAAGCGCGGCGGGGAGGATGTACTCCTGCAGCCGCGCGAGTTCCGCCTCTTGGAGTTTCTCATGCGTCATGCCGGGCAGGTGGTGACCCGCACCATGCTGCTGGAGAAGGTCTGGGATTACCATTTCGACCCCCAGACCAATGTGATTGACGTGCACATCTCCCGCCTGCGCTCGAAAATCGACAAGCCCTTCGGCTCCACCATGCTGCACACCGTGCGCGGGGCCGGATACCGGCTACAGGCGTGAGCGACACCGCGATGGACGACGTCCGGTCGGGCGGATGGTTCCGCCTGCCGGATTTCGCGCGGACAACCGCGTTCCGACTGACCCTTCTGTCGGCGGCGCTGTTCGCGTTTTCCAGCTTCGTCATCCTGGCGCTGGTCTATGCCGCCACCGTGACGGCCGGCATCCGCCGGGCGGACAATGCCATTGCGCAGGAAAGCGTGACGATCGAGGCGCGCTTCCGTGCTGAAGGAGCCGCTGCGGCGAACCGTTATATCGTCCAGCGATCGGTGGCCGGAGGCGAGTTCCTCTACCTGATGAACCAGCCATCGGGCCGCCGTCTGTCGGGCAATATCTCCAATCTGCCCTCTACCGCGCCGGACGCGCAGGGCCGGGTGCGATTCACCTATCACCGCGCGCCGGTCGGCGGAGATGTCTCTGGCGACCAAGGACGTGCGGCGAGGGGGCTGATCTCCGAGCTGGAAGGCGGCTACACGCTCTTTGTCGGGCTGGATGTGGAGGATGAGGAGCGGTTTGTCGCCTACATCCTGAACTCAGTGCTGATCGCTTCCGGGCTGGCTGTGGCGCTGGGCATCATCTCCGGTGCGGTTGTTTCGCGCCGGTTTTCCAGGCGACTGGAAGCCATCAACTCCGCCGCGCGCGAGGTGATGG
>JBJHCI010000149.1:0-5721 GCA_050485925.1 Maricaulaceae bacterium | reverse complement strand
TCCGGAGACTGATCCGATATGAAATCCCGTGAAATCCATCTCGTGCGCCACTTCACCGGTGAGGTGAAGCCCGAATACTTCACGCTGGCTGAGGTGGAACTGCCCGAGCCCGCCGATGGCGAGGTGCTGGTGGCCAATGAGTGGCTGTCAGTCGACCCCTATATGCGCCCGCGCATGGCGGGGCTTAAGACCTATATCGACCCCTTTATGCCCGGCAAGCCCATGGAGGGCGGTGCGGTCGGCAAGGTGATCAAATCACGCTCCGACGCCCTTAAAGAGGGCGATTATGTGATGAGCATGCTGGGCTGGCGCGAGGCCTATGTGGCGCCTGCCAAGGGGCTCCAGAAGGTGGATGCAAAGCTTCTGCCCGCGCATACCTATCTGGGCATTGCGGGCCTGACCGGGCTGACCGCCTATGCGGGCATCAAGCGCGTCATTGATCTGAAAGAGGGCGAGACGCTGTGGATGAGCGCGGGCGCCGGTGCGGTCGGCTCTGCCGGCATCCAGTTTGCCAAGGCGATGGGCGCGCGCGTGATCGCGACCGCCGGCGGCGAGGCCAAGACCGATTTCTGCCTGGAGATCGGGGCGGACGCCGCCATCGACTACAAAGCGGTGCCGGACCTGCGCAAGGCCATCAAGGAGGCCGCGCCTGAGGGCATCGACGCCTATTTTGAGAATGTCGGCGGCGATCATCTCGTTGCCGCGCTTGATGTGCTCAAGCAGTTCGGGCGCATCGCGGCCTGTGGGATGATCTCGCGCTATAATGACGACACGCCCTCGCCCGGCCCGCACAACATGACCAATATCGTGACCAAGTCGCTGATGATGCGCGGCTTCATCGTCACCGAGCATTTCGACCTGCATGGCGAGTTCATCAAGGACCTGTCGGCGTGGATGAAGAGCGGCAAGGTGAAGAGCCGCGAGACGGTCTATGAGGGTATCGAAAAGACACCGGAGGCCTTCATGGGCCTCTTCACCGGCGCCAATCTTGGAAAAATGCTGGTGAAGGTGTGAGCACCCCCAGCCTCGAGCAGATCAATGCGGTGAGCACAGGCAAGCTGCCGGGCCTTATTGGCCTTGAGATCACCGGTTCCGATCCGGCACGCGTGCAAGGCCATATGGATGTGCGGGAAGAGCTACTCGCGCCCAATGGCTTTCTGCATGCCGCCAGCGTGATCGGACTGGTGGATTCGTTGTGCGGCTATGGCGCGATGGTCAACCTGCCCGAAGGGGCGGTGAGCTTTACCACTGTGGAGCTGAAATCAAACTTCCTCGGCACCGCGCGCGATGGCCGGGTGCTGGGCGAAGCCGTGCCGGCGCATCTGGGCAAGACAACGCAGGTCTGGGACGCGAAAGCGTGGCGGGAAGCCGATGGCAGACCCATCGCCCTCTTCCGCTGCACGCAGATGGTGCTCTACGCCCGGTGACCGGTCTGTGGCCGGCGGCGCAGAAGCCGTCCCATGATGAAACCGCCGATCAGCGCGCCGGTAAGCGCAGCCAGCATGGCATTGTCGAACAGCCGGTCGAAGCCCGCATAGGCGAGAATCGCCGCGCTCAAGGCCAATCCAGTGGCTGCAGCGGTGTTCAGGAATGAGGCGCGTTGAGGTTCCATGATTTCCGTAACGCAAACACCGGACCAGTTTTCAACGTTTTGTTTACCATATGGACGGGATTGAGGGCAGTGGGCTGTGCAAAACACCCCGACTCGCCTGTATTTCCTTGCTATGCGTTGGAAGAATCGCGATTGATTCATCCGTCCAATGAATGGCCGGGCCTGCCGCTTGCGGCTGGCAAGGCGCCCTTAAAACGGGGGGAACCCTAATGAACAAGTCAGAACTCGCCAAAGCCATCTCCGACAAGGCCGGTATCACCCGCGCTCAGGCCGGTGACGCCATCGACAGCTTCATCGACGCCATCGTCGCTTCGGCCAAGAAAGGCGACACCGTCCAACTGGCCGGCTTCGGCACCTTCCACGCCAAGCACCGCGAAGCGCGTGAAGTACGCAATCCCCGCACGGGCGAGAAAATGCGTTCCAAGGCCAAGACCTCTCTGGCCTTCCGTCCGGCTTCGGCCCTGAAGGACATCTAAGGCTTCTTGCCTTCGTGTTTTTGCGAATGCGCCGCCGGGAAACCGGCGGCGTCTTTGTTTGTGGCAACAGGCGGCATCATCGTGCCGCAGCGCATCTCTTGCCCCGGCCCGGCCCCAAGGCTAAAGCCGTTATATGGTAACGGCGCCCCGCCCTATCCGGCATGTCCTTGCCGTCATCGCCTTCATCGGCGCGTTGACGGGCGGTCTGATGCCTTCGGGGTGGATGCCCGAAGCACATGGCGATGGCCGCTTCAGCCTGGTCATCTGTACCGCTGATGGCCCTATGACCCTGACGCTGGACGCGCAGGGCCAGCCCATGGACGACGAAGCGCTGGAGGGAAGCGCAAAGGATACACGCTGCGCCTTTGGCAGCCTTGCCGGCCCGGCCCTGCTGCCGGACACGCCGGCGCTGCTGGCGGTGACGCATACGCAAAGCCTCGTCATCAAAGCGCAGTCGGACGCTCTGGCCCGCAATCCGGTCATGCTGCCGGGACAGCGTGGCCCGCCTTCATTCCTGGAATGCCTCTCCTTCAGCGCCTGATCCCGCGTGCCGAAATGCGGGGTCCGGCACCTTGCGTTTCTTCCTAACGTCCGGGATCTACACATGAAAACCGAGATCATGGCGGGTGCCGTTGGCACCACGCTTCTGGCCATGCTGGCCGCGCCTGCCCTTGGCGAAACCTTCGAGACCGAAGCCTCAGACACCACCGACCGCGTGTTTGTCACCGGCTACCGCCTCAATGCCCCTGCCGAGGCAGCCGCCGTCGAAATCGCCCGCCAGCCGGGCAATATCGCTCTTGTCGACGCAGAGAGCTTCTCTGCCCGCTACGCCATAGGGTTCGCTGACACGCTCGCCTTCACTGCCGGTGTGGTGGCCCAGCCGAAGTTCGGCGAGGATTCGCGCCTGTCGGTGCGCGGCTCCGGCCTTGCCAACAACATGCATTTGCGCGGTGTGGAGCTGCTCTTCAACGGCGTGCCGATCAATAATACGGACGGGTTTGGCGATTATCAGGAGATCGATCCGCTCTTCATCTCGCACATGGCGGTCAATCGCGGTGCCAATGGTTTCCGCACCGGCTCCACCATGCTGGGCGGCTCCATCGAGATCAGCGGGATCAGTGCCGCTTCGCTGGACAGCGGTTCGGCCCTCCGTGCCGAAGGCGGTTCGTTTGGCACCTCGCGCCTGCATGGCCGCACCAGCGGCGTTCAGGGCCGTCTGGACTATGTCATTGCCGGGACATGGCAGCGTCAGGACGGCTTCCGCCCCAATGCCAGCCAGTCCAATGGCCGCCTCTATGCCGATCTTGGCTGGCGCTGGAATGACAGTGTCGAGACCCGCTTCGGCGTGCTTGGCAGCGACATCAATCAGGAAATGCCGGGCAGCCTTACGCTGGCCCAGCTGCGCGCAGGTCCACGCCAGCCCGATCCTGCCGCCATTGCCGGGCAATATGCACGCGACCTGAATGCCTGGCGTGGCTGGACGGTGTCCCATTTCGATACAGGTCTGGGCCGGTTCTCAGTCGGCGGCAGTGCAACGACGCGCCAGCTCTGGCACCCGGTTCCGGTCATTGTCGATCAGGACATGGAGGATTACCGCCTCTTTGCCCGCTGGAGCCATGAAGCCGAGCTGGCGGGCCTGCCGGTCGAGTTCACACTTGGCGGCGATCTGCGGCGCGGTGAAACCGACGCAAGGGTCTTCCTCAATAATGGCGGTCAGGCCGGATTCCAGATCGGTGACAGCGTGCAAAAGGGCACCGGCGCGAATGCCTTCCTGGATGTGCGCCTCGGCATGACGGAGCGGTTCGACCTTCTGGCAGGCCTCGTGAACAACGCCACGCGGCGCGAGGTGGACAACCGCCTCGCCCCGGCCGCGGGCGGGGATGTCAGCTTCTCCGGCCTCACGGCGCGTATCGGCGCCCTTTACCGGATCAACGAGGCACTTACCGGTTTTGGCAATATCAGCCAGATCTTTGAACCGCCTACCTTCTCCGACGTGACACAGGGCGGTACCGGTGGCTTCACGCCCATCCGCGCCATGGAAGGCACAAGCTACGAGATCGGCCTACGAGGCACCTATGACCGCGTCCGTTTCGAGGTCGCACTCTATCAGGTCCATCTCGACAACGAGTTCACCGCCTTCGGGGTCGTGCCCGGCATCCCGGCCGCCATATTCAACGCCGATAACACACTGCGTAACGGGTTGGAGCTGGGCGCAGAGGCCCTGCTGCACGAAGGCGCAAGCGGCATCTGGCGCACGCGGCTGGCCTACACATATGGCGATTTCCGCTTCAATAAAGATCCTGTCTATGGCGACAATCGTCTGCCGGGAATTGGCCGTCAGAGACTGGTCGCCGAGCTGCGCTATGCCATCGGCGCGTTCGAGATCGCGCCGAGCCTCACCTGGCAGAGCGGGGACGGCTTCACCGATTACATGAACACCGAAAAGCTGCCCGACCATACGCTGATAGGCTTGTCCGCGCGCTGTGATTTGAATGAGCGTATCGGGCTCTATCTGGAAGGGCGTAACCTGACTGACCGGGCCTATGTCTCGGCGGTCTCCACCGTCGCCAATGCGGCAACGGCCGCGCCGGCCCGCTTCACCCCCGGCGAAACCCGCGCGCTCTACGCCGGGATCACCGTGGCTCTGGGAGGCGGGCAGTGATCGGCAATCTTCGCAGCTGGCACAGGACGGGGCCGAAGATTTCGGCTGCCGTCGTGATCCTGTGGGGGCTTACCGGCGTCCTGCACCCCATCATGAGTTGGACCGCGCCGCGCGCAGCCATTCAGATGCCGCCTGAGCTGGTTGTGGAAACGGAGGGGGCGCTTGCCCCCTCCTCCTTCCCCGCCCTTTCCGTCGAGGCCCGCCATGCCCGCCTCGCCCCCTCGCCGGAGGGGGCCTATTGGAGCCTCCAGATTGCGCCAGGAGCGCCGCGCGTGGCTGTAGACGCCGTGACAGGCGACGATGCCACGGACGCGCTCTACGCGCATTCTGTGGCCCTTGCGCGCCACTATGCCGACCTGCCCGAGGCGGGGGTGCGCTCGGTGCGTCAGATCACCCGCTTTTCGATGGACTACGCGCCGATCAACCGCCTCCTACCCGTCACCGAAGTGGTGTTCGATACGCCCGACCGGCTGACAATCTATGTCGATACCGGCTCGGACCGTCTGGCCGCCGTCTCCAACACGCAACGGCGCTGGATGCTGCGCGTCTTCCAGAGCGTGCATACGCTGGCACCACTAAAGCCCGTAGACCCCTTGCGCCTGCTGGTCATTACCGGGCTGACGCTCGCCTTCCTCTCCACGGTGATCGCGGGCATATCGATGCTGTGGGGCGCGAAAGGGCGAAGCTTGCGCCGCTGGCATCGCTGGGCCGGGGCCGTGCTGGCACTGCCCGCCCTCGCCTTTCCGGCTTCTGGGTTGTTGCACGCCTGGGTGAACTCGCCCCTGTTCAAGGCCGCTGACCCGGTAGCCGAAACCTTCGAAGTCGCTGCGCTGGCCACACTGCCAAGCGGGAGTTTCACCCATCTCGCCGCCAGTGCTGGCGATCAGGGGCCGCTCTGGCGCGGTGCTGCGGGGCGGGAGGCGCGCTACTGGGCCGCGTCGGGAGAAGCGCTGCCCCTGACCGATCCAGAC
>JBJHCI010000148.1:0-5760 GCA_050485925.1 Maricaulaceae bacterium | reverse complement strand
GGGTGATGAAGACGCGCATGCAGCCGGTGGGTGATGCGTGGAAGAAGCTGCCGCGCATCGTGCGCGATACCCAGCAGGATCTCGGAAAGAAAATCCGGCTGATCATGGAGGGCGAGGACACCGAACTCGACCGCCAGGTGCTTGAGCTGATCAAGGATCCGCTCACTCACATGGTCCGCAACTCGGCCGATCACGGCGTGGAAATGCCCGATATCCGTGCGGCAAACGGCAAGCCGGAAACCGGCACGATCCGCCTGTCGGCGTATCATGAAGGCGGCGCGATCATCATCAAGATCGCAGATGACGGCGCCGGCCTCGATCCGGAGAAAATTCGCGCCAAGGCGCTTGAGAAAGGTCTGGCGACCGCCGACGAGCTCGCCTCGATGAGCGAGCAGCAGATCCAGCGCTTCATCTTCGCCGCCGGGTTCTCCACTGCAGCAAAGGTGACGAACCTTTCCGGTCGCGGTGTCGGCATGGATGTGGTGCGCACCAATATCGAGCAGATTGGCGGCTCCATCGATCTCAGCTCAGAAGTCGGCAAGGGGACAACCTTCGCCATCAAGATCCCGCTCACGCTGGCCATCGTGTCGGCGCTGATCGTGAAAGCCGGCGAGGCGCGCTTTGCGCTGCCGCAGCTGGCCGTACGCGAGCTTCTGCGCGTCGGGCCAGGTTCGGCCCATGCGGTGGAATCGATGAATGGCGCGAAGATGATCCGCCTACGCAACCGCCTCCTGCCCGTGGTCAGCCTGAATGGCGTTCTGGGCAAGGCCGACGCGGGGGACGGCACGCTCAATGGCTATGTAGTGGTGATAGAGGCTACCGGGCGCAAGCTCGGCGTCGTCGTTGATGACGTGCTCGACACCGAGGAAATCGTGGTCAAGCCACTCTCCGCCCAGCTGCGCAACATTTCCATCTTCTCCGGCGCGACCTTGCTGGGCGACGGTTCGGTGATCATCATTCTGGATCCCAACGGTCTGTCCAACGAGATCGCGCATTCCGGCGAGGATGCCCCGGCAGAGGATGCAGCCGGCGCCCAGGCCGAGATGGCCGACCGCCAGCGCCTGCTTCTGGTGCGCACCGGTGAGGATGATGTCAAAGCCGTGCCGGTCAGCCTGATCACACGCCTGGAGGAATTTGAGGCCTCGGCCATTGAAGTCTCCGATGCGCGCCATGTCGTGCAGTATCGCGGTCGCCTGCTGCCACTGGCTCACGCTTCGGGCGTGGACGAGTTCAAGCGCGAGGGACGCCACCCCGTACTGGTGTTCTCCGAAGAAGGCCGTGCGGCCGGTGTCGCCGTGGAGGAAATCCTCGACGTGGTCGAGGAGACGCTCGACCTGCAGATGGGTTCGGAGCGCCCCGGCGTGATCGGATCGGCTATCATCAAGGGCCGCGCGACCGAAGTGCTCGATATCGCCTGGCATATGGAGCGGGCCTGGTCCGGTGCGCCGCAGCGTCCGGCCCGGTCCGGACGTCATCCCGTCCTGCTGGTGGAACCCGATGCTTTTGCCCGGCGCATGATGGCCCCGCTGCTGGCCGCGGCGGGCTATGACGTGACAGTGGTCAGCGGGCTGCACGAGGCGCGCGATGCGGCTCAGATGGGCGCGCAATACGCTGCCATTGTCGGCGATCCGGCGACCCTCGATGCGCTGGGCTCGGAGGGCTATTGGACCGATATTCCGCGCCTAGGCGTGGGTGAACATACCGCAGCCACCGCCAGCCTTGCCGCTGTCATGCGACCAGGTGATCGCGGCGGGCTTATCGCCGCGCTGGATCGTGCGGCGCGCAGTGGCCAGAGTCAGGCTGCGTAGGGAGAAGGGCGATGGATTACCAGACCAGTCTAGAGTTTGTGACCGTACGCATCGCCGGCCAGCTTTGCGGCGCGCAGGTGAGCGAAATACGCGAGGTGTTTGCCCCGCAGGCCATCACCTCGGTGCCGCTGGCGCGCGGCGAGATCGCCGGCCTGCTCAATCTGCGCGGACGTATTGTCACCGTGATCGACGCGCGCATGCGCCTTGGCCTGCCGTCGCGTGACCCGGAGGAGCCTTGCATGGCGCTGGGCCTGGAGCGGGGCTCGGAGCTTTACGGCGTACTGGTGGATGAGGTCGGCGAAGTCCTGCGCCTGGGCGCAGATACGTTTGAGCCGGTGCCAGCCCATCTCGACGCGCGCTGGCGGGCCATGCTGAGCGGTGTTCACCGGTTGGAAACCGAACTGCTGGCGATACTGGACATGCAAAGGCTCATTGCGTCCGACAGCGCAATGGCGGCCTGATTGATGCGGAGCTAGGGGCGCAATGAAAACCTGCCTTGTGGTCGATGACAGCCGCGTGATCCGGAAGGTGGCGCGCAAGATCGTTGAGGATCTCGGCTTTGCCTGTGAGGAAGCGCCCGACGGAAAGGCCGCTCTCGACCAGTGCCGCAAGTCCATGCCTGACGCGATCCTGCTGGACTGGAACATGCCGGTGATGAACGGACTCGACTTCCTGATCACGCTGCGTTCCGAAGAGACCGGCAAGCGTCCGGTCGTGGTTTTCTGCACCACCGAGAACGATATGGCCCACATCACCCAGGCTCTGCGTGCCGGAGCGGACGAATACGTGATGAAGCCGTTTGACGGCGACATTATCGGGTCGAAATTCGCCGAAGCGGGCCTGGTATGAGCGCGGTCCGGTAATCCATGAATGCTGCAGCCTCACTTCCCCCTCAATCCGGTTCCGGCCGGGCAACGCCGCGTGTGCTCGTTATTGACGATTCTGCGGTGGTGCGTGGTCTGGTGGCCCGCTGGATCGAGGCGGATCCGCGTTTCATCCTGGCGGCGACCTGTTCGGATGGTGAGCAGGGCGTGAAGAGGGCGGGCGAGCTGCAGCCCGACCTGATCGTTCTGGACGTTGAAATGCCGCGCATGGACGGGCTCACGGCCCTGCCTTTGATCCTCAAGGCGGTACCCGGCGTGCGCGTGGTCATGGCCTCCACGCTGACCCATAAGGGTGCCGAAGTGACTATGCGCGCGCTGTCGCTCGGTGCTGCCGATTTCGCGCCGAAGCCGGAAGCTGGACGTCTGGGCGGCGCGGAAACCTATCGCGATGAATTGCTTGGTAAGCTTGCGGCGCTGGCTCCGGGCATGGCGCGTCCGGTTCCGCCTGCAGGCGCGGTCCTACCTACTCATGCGCCTGCACCGGCCCCTGGTGCGATCCGTCCGATCGCCTCCCCGGAGGTGTCCGGACGGCCCGCGCCTTCGGCCTCTCAGCTATCCCTGCTGGCGATCGGCTCCTCGACTGGCGGGCCGCAGGCGCTACGCCGGGTGATCGGTGCGCTGCCCGCACGCCTTAACGTGCCTATTGTCATCGCCCAGCACATGCCCAAAGTGTTCACCGCGATCCTGGCCGAACACCTTTCCCGCGAAGGCCTGCCTGCCCGCGAAGCCAGCGACGGCGAGACCCTCAAGCCCGGCCATATCTATGTGGCACCGGGCGACCACCACCTCACCGTTACCGGCACGCCGGGCCAGTACCGCGCCCGTCTCGACCAGAGCCCGCCCGTCAATTTCTGCCGTCCGTCCGTCGACCCGCTGTTTGAAAGCTGCGCACGTGCGGCGGGCAAGGGCCTGATAGCCCTGGTGCTCACCGGCATGGGGTCTGACGGGCGTACCGGTGCGCGCTTCGTGCGCGAGGCGGGTGGCTACACCATCGTGCAGGACCAGGCCACCAGCGTGGTCTGGGGTATGCCCGGCGCGGTGGCCGAGGCTGGCCTTGCCGACATGATTCTTCCCCTCGAGGCCGTAGGGCCCGAACTGTCCCGGCGTCTGACTGGAGCACGCTGATGCTGCCTGAAAACAAATACAAATTTCTCGCCGCCGAGGTGAAAAAGCGCTCCGGCCTCGTGCTGGGACCGGAGAAGGGCTACCTGATCGAAAGCCGCCTGGCCCCGCTGGCGCGCGCCGAAGGCCTTGCAAGCCCGGAAGCGGTGGTCGACGCGATGATGCGTGGCGATCAGCGCCTGTGCGCTGCCGCATCCGAAGCGCTGGCCACGCACGAAACCTTCTTCTTCCGCGACAAGACCCCGTTCGACCTGTTCAGTGAAATCATGATGCCGGCGTTGAAAAAGGCGCGCGGCGGCGGAGCGCTGAAAATCTGGTGTGCCGCAGCCTCGACGGGGCAGGAGCCCTATTCGCTGGCCATGCTGATCCGCGAAACCGGCGGCCTTAGTGCCAACATTCTCGCCACCGATATGTGCGCGCACGTGCTGGAGAAGGCCAAGGCCGGACTGTATTCCCAGTTCGAGGTGCAGCGGGGGCTCGCCATCCAGCGTCTGGTCAAGCATTTCGACCAGAGCGGGGATAGCTGGCGGATCAAGCCGGAGCTGCGCGAGATGATCCGCTTCGAGCCGGGCAATCTGCTCGACGATTTCTCCCGCTACGGCCAGAAAGACATTATTTTCTGCCGCAACGTGCTGATCTATTTCGATGTCGACGCCAAGGCGAAGATACTCGACCGGCTGGCCTCGCTGCTGGCCCCGGATGGCTATCTGGTACTGGGCGCGGCAGAGACCGTTGTAGGGCTCACCGATACGCTCAAGCCGGTAGCTGGCCAACGCGGGCTTTATGTCCGCGCTGACGCTACCCAGCCCGTCCGTCCCGCCGTCGCGGCCGCCTAACGCGAACCGCCGCGTATCACCTCGAAGCGCTCGAGCTCGCGCAAGGGAAGCGCCCAGTTCGGGCGATGACTGAGCGCCCGGTGATAGTCCTCATAGGCCTCGCGGTACATCTCGCGCGCATCATAGCTGAGTGCGCGGTTGTAATAGGCCTTATGCGGTTCGCGGACCTCCAGCTCCAGCGCCCGGTTGAAATCGGCCTCCGCGCCGGAAAAATCATTGCGCGCCAGAAGAACGATGCCCCGGTTGAGCCAAGCCTCTCCCAGGCCGGGATCCATCGCGATGGCCCGGTCATAGGAACGCAGCGCGTCGTCATGACGCCCTGCGCGGTGCAGCAGAATGCCGTAATTGACGTGGGTCGCAACCACATCGCGCCGGGGCATGTGGTCGGAGTCCAGCGCGGTTTCGCACCGGCTGAGGGTTGTCCGGCTGGTTCTCCCGTCAACGAGAGCAGCCTCATAACAGATACGCGCATTGCTTGACCCGATGACGACGGTCTGGGCGCCGGCGGCACCAATCGCCGCAAGGCCGAGCGCTGCGCTGGCGACAAGATGAATGGACAGGGTTTTCATCACGAACCTCCCAGACGGGCAGGAAGGCCGGCCAGGGGCAGGAGGGGTACTCACCCCGCTCCGGGGCTGCCCGTCAATCCTGTCATAATAACATCGAATGACGTCCGCACCCATCAAAACCGTGTCACGTGAGGCGGACAGCAAAAAACCCCGGCACGGGGGCCGGGGTTTTTTACGGTAGGCAGCAGAAAGCGCGCTCAGGCTGCGCCCTTCTCCTCGACCGGGTCGCGCAGCACATAGCCGCGGCCCCAGACTGTCTCGATAGGGGCCTTCGTGCCGGTCGCGGCCTCAAGCTTCTTCCTGAGCTTGCAGATGAAGACGTCGATGATTTTCAGCTCCGGCTCGTCCATCCCGCCATAGAGATGGTTGAGGAACATTTCCTTGGTGAGCGTGGTCCCCTTGCGCAGGGAGAGCAGCTCCAGCATCTGGTATTCCTTGCCGGTCAGGTGAACGCGGTGGGAGTTCACTTCCACTGTCTTCGCGTCAAGGTTCACCGCAATGTCGCCGGTGCGGATGATCGACTGGCTGTGACCTTTCGAGG
>JBJHCI010000147.1:0-5776 GCA_050485925.1 Maricaulaceae bacterium | reverse complement strand
ATGCCGGCCAGCGGGCCGGTCGTGACTTTTGGGGTCGGAAATTCGGACTGGCTGACGGGCTTGTTCATGGCGGTTTCCTCGCGCGCTGGGGGCCATCGCGGACGGGGAGAAGCCGGTTGCCGGGCGCCAGACACGTGCCCTTCAGAGCCGTTCCATCCCGACGCCGGCATGACCCGGATCCGGTCCTGAGGGTGCTGTCTCAGCCCCGTGACCATCACGGGACGCCCCTTGGAACTTGTAGCTGCGCACCATGAGGGAATCGCGGTTCCGGCGCAAGGGGAGGAGGAGAGGGGGCAGCCATCTTCTCAAGCGTCATCCCCGCCTGCGCGGGAACGACGAGAGAGCGAGCACCGCTTCCATGGTTAACAGTTGCTTCACCATTCGGCACACGTTTTGCGTGTACGATTCCAGACGCAATCAGGAGTCGCAATTATGGACACTTGCGCCAAAGCCTTCTTTGCCCCCGGCCATGGCAGGCTGGAGGATCAGGACAATCTCTTCACCCCCATGCGCATGGCGTTTGCCGGCATCGTGCTCTACGCGCATGCGCTGATGATGGTGCTGCCCTGGCCGGTGGCGGGCCCCTGGGCGCAAACGATAGATTTTGCAGGCCAGCATGCGCTGAACGCCTTCTTTGTCCTTTCCGGCTACATGATCCTGGCGAGCCTGCGCGCCTCACGTTCGGTGCTGGCCTACGCGATCAACCGGGTCTTCCGGGTCTTTCCGCTCCTCATCGTGGTCACGCTGCTGACCCTGATGATTGTGGGTCCGGCGCTCTCCGGCCTCGCCCCCCTCGACTATCTGGCCCGGCCTGAGAGCTGGGCCTATTTCGCCGGCGTCATCAGCCAGGCGCACCCTACGGCGGCCCTGCCCTTGGACGCGTCGGGCATTCAGGCCGCGCAGAGCGCCAATGCGCCATTGTGGACGGTGCGCTATGAGCTGATGGGTTATGCGGGGCTTGGCGTTCTCATGCTGGCCGGCGCCTTGCGCTTCAAATGGGTGCTGCCGCTCGCCCTTCTGGCGGTGATCGCGGTGAGCGCGGTCTTTGCCAACACCGCCTATGCCGGGCCGTTTCCCGAAGGCGTGGAGGCGGGCCTGCGCTTTGCCACCGGCTTTCTGATCGGCGCGGTCTTATGGGACTGGCGTGAGCAGGTGGGCCTCAGCTGGGCGCTGATCGCGGCCAGCGTGCTGGCTGCCATTGCCAGCACCGGCACGCCCTTCCACCAGAGCTTCGACATTCTGGCGACCGCGTTCATCGCCCTGCGGGTAGGGTATCTGAAAGTGCCCGCCACGTCCCTCTGGCAGCGCATCAAGGGGGTGGAGGATCTCTCCTACGGCATCTACATCATCCACTGGCCAGCAGGTCTGATGCTGATGGTGCTCGCCGGGCAGATCGGCTGGCAACCCGGCTCAACCAGCATCGCGCTGGCGATGACGGGAATGTCCATCGCCCTTGCATGGCCGTTGCGGGTGTGGGTGGAACGGCCCTTCCAGACCATGGGACGCACAGTGGCGCGCGGTACGTGCCGCGCGCCTGCGCCCCGGCCTGGCCTTGCGCTTCACCAGTAGCCGAAACTGCCGGCGAGCAGGGCCAGGCCCAGCACCACGGCCACTCCGCCCCAGACCATGGGTATCGTGTTGCCGGTGAACCAGGGCGCGAAGAAGCGCATGAAGCGGGTCTGAAGCCAGAGGATCAGCGCGCCTTCGACAATCGCGGCCCAGCCGATGAGCGTCACGATAATGGCCAGCGGCGAGTCCCAGCGCGTGTGGGTGGCCGCGATGACAAGGCCAATCATCAGCGCGATCAGCCCCATGGTGACGGTCAGGCCGATATCCTCGTCCAGCCGGGCGAGCAGGCGGGTGATCAGTGTGCGGTCGATGAGCATTGCCACGCCCATGACCAGCATGTACCCGCCCAGAATCTGGGCGAGGATCAGTGTCAGGTCTGCCATGATGGCACCTCCATCACGGCCTCGTCCCCAGCGGTAAAACGCTACGCCCGGCAGTGAGGGGGTGCAAGCACCAACACAAAAAAGCTGAATCCCGGGTCAAGCCCGGGAACCGGATTGAGAGGTATGTGGCATAAACCACCGGGGTTCCGGCCCCGAGCCGGGATCCATTTTTGAGGCTGCGAGATTCCGGTTCAGCTTTGAAAGGGGCTGCGAATGAAGCCCTCCCTGTTACCTACCGCACCGCCGCGGCTTCAACCCCGCGCATGACGCGCAGTACATTGCCGCCCCACAGCTTGGCGATGTCTTCCTCCGAATAGCCCCGGCGCAGGAGCTCGGCGGTCACGTTGGAGGTTTCAGACGCATCGTCCCAACCGCGCACGCCGCCGCCGCCATCAAAGTCCGACACGATGCCGACATGGTCGATTCCCGCGACGCGCACGGCATGATCGATATGATCAGCCATGTCTGCGACCGTAGCATCAGGGAACTCGGCGCGCAGGGTGCGGAGGCGCTCCTGATAAGCCGCACGGGATTCCGCTGTCATCCGCTCCCAGCCGCCCGGCTGGTCAAGGCCTACCTCAGAGCGCAGTTCTGCGATGGCAGCGGTTAGGCCGGGATCAATACTGCGCAGGTAGGAGCGGAAGGCGACGATCTGGGCGACCCCGCCATTATCGCGGATCGCTTCGAGCAGCTCATCGGAAAGATTGCGCGGATGGTCATAGACCGCGCGGGCACCGGAATGGCTGGCGATGATCGGCGCGCGCGACATCTGGATCGCTTCCATCGAGGTGCGCGGGCCAACATGGGAGATATCGACCATGATGCCGTGATCGTTCAGCAATTCGACGAGCCTACGGCCAAGATCGGTCAGCCCGGGATCCTCCATCGGATCACCGGCAGAGAGGTCCGGGTTCGAGCTGCCGCCGAACTGGTTGTTGCGGAAATGGGTGATGGAGGCATAGCGCGCGCCGCGTGCGGCCCATAGCGGCACCTCCTCCTCGATATTCTCTCCCATGAAATAGCTGTTCTCGATACCGATCAGGGCGATCAGACGACCAGATTCATAGATGGCCTCCACCTCGTCTGCCGTAGTCGCCAGCGCAATGCGTTCGGGGTTCGCGCGTACCATCCGCATGATCGCCTGATAGGTCTCTTCCGCGCGGGCGCGGGCCGTCGCAAAGCCCTCTTCATTGAGGTCGCGCTGCTGGACATAAACGATGAAGA
Organism: Maricaulaceae bacterium; assembly: GCA_050485925.1. Lineage (GTDB taxonomy): Bacteria > Pseudomonadota > Alphaproteobacteria > Caulobacterales > Maricaulaceae > Glycocaulis. The sequence continues at coordinate 2,600 of JBJHCI010000147.1, read as the reverse complement.
AAGCCGCATCGAGCCCGCCGGCGCGCATCTTGGGCAGGTCCACCTGCAGGCGCGTCCAGGTATTGGGATCGATGAGGTGTGTGGCATAGCCGGTGGGGATGTCGACATGGGTGTCGATGGTGAGGATGCGGTCATGAATCTCGCGCACCTCCAGCTCAGACAGTTCCTGAGCCAGTGCCGCTCCGGCGATGAAGGGCGCGATGGCGGCCCCAATGATAAGTTTGCGCAGCATGGCATGTCTCCCCGTATCAAGATTTCAGCTGGCGCCAGCTAAGGCGCTCACGCGCGCCAGGGCAAGCTTACCGCTGCGCCTCATGACAGGGATGTGATGTCAGAACCTCGCCAACCACTCCGGCACCAGTTTCGTCGCGGGGCCGTAATGGCGCTCGTCAAAGAGCGTGCTGACCTCGCCCGGTTCCAGCGACAATTCTACGGTCCACGCTCCGGCGGCTTTCGCTTCCGCCACGAAACCGGCGGCTGGGTAGACCGTGCCGGACGTGCCAATGGCGATGAAGAGATCGCACGCCCCCAGCGCCTCATAAATCGTGTCGAGCCCTAGCGGCATCTCGCCGAACCAGACCACGTGCGGACGCAGGCCACCCGCCCTGCCGCATCCGGGGCAGGGCGTGCGCGCAGATACCGCGTGCTGGTGTTCGAACAAATGGCCGCAAGAGTTGCAGCGGCTTTTTAAAAGCTCGCCATGCATGTGGAGCACCTCGCACGAGCCGCCGCGCGCATGCAGGTCATCAATATTCTGAGTGACCAGCAGATAATCCCCGCGCGCCTCGCCCCGCCAGAGCGTCTCCAGTGCCGCTAGCGCCCGGTGTGCGTCATTGGGCACTGCGGTCAGAAGATTGTCCCTGCGGGCATTGTAGAAGGCGTGGACGCTATGGGGATCGGCGGCGAAGGCTTCCGGGGTGGCGAGCTTCTGCCAGTCGAATTTTTCCCAGATGCCGCCTTTGTCGCGGAAGGTGCCAAGTCCGGATTCCGCGCTGATGCCGGCCCCGGTAAGGATCACGATATTGCCGCGCCCCGGCGGCCCCATCAGCGCGGACGCTCCAGCTTATAGAGGGCGATCCGGCCCTCTTGCGGATCGTTGTCCTCACCCGTGAAGACGAAGCCGGCCTTCTCCAACACCCGGCGTGAGGCCCGCCCGTCGGCAAGCGTGCGGGCCTTTATGGCCGATACCGATTCTTGCGAAAATGCCCAGCCCGCCAGACCTTTAACCGCTTCGGTTGCAAGGCCCTGCTCGCGGAAGCTTGGCAGCATGGAATAGCCGATCTCGATCACCCCATCAGGGTCCGGCGGGCCGTAGAAACCGCCCGCCCCGACCAAGCGGCCCGGCGCGGCATCTGCCCAGCGCATGATAAACACCCAGCCGTGCCAGCCCGCCTCATCCGGGCTGGCATTCAGCCGGGAGAGCGTGTGCTGCATGGTTGTGGCATCATGCAGTTCCGGCGGCCAGGCCGCTTCCGGATTTACGTTCAGTACCCGGAAAAACTCTGGCTCGTCTTCGGCCTGCAGGCGGGCAAGCTCGCGATCCAGCGCAACCAGCCGCAGACGCGGCGTCGCGGTGGAAGGTGAGGATGAAGCCATGTTCGCGCTTGCCATATGCCCCGCCTTCCTGTCTGGAACCAGCGCCTCCTTTACATCTGCATCGTCCAGCCTTCCACCCCCATGCTGGCCTGGCGGATGGCTTCTGACAGGGTTGGGTGGGCATGGCTTGTACGGGCGATGTCTTCCGAGGCGGCTCTGAACTCCATGGCCAGAGCCAACTCACCGATCATCTCGCCGGCATGCGGGCCCATGATGTGGCCGCCGAGGATTTCGTCAGTTTTCGCATCGGCGAGCACTTTGACGAACCCGTCCGTGTCGTGATTGGTGCGCGCGCGCGAATTGGCCATGAAGGGGAATTTGCCGACCTTGTATTCCCGGCCCTGCTCCTTCAATTGCTCTTCAGTATAGCCAACGCTGGCGATCTCGGGGCGCGTATAGACAACGCTGGGCGTCGCCAGATAGTTCACATGGCCTGCCTTGCCCGCGATCAGCTCTGCGCAGGCCGTGCCATCATCCTCGGCCTTGTGGGCCAGCATCGGACCGTGCGTGGCATCGCCGATGACCCACACACCCTCAGCGGACGTTCTGAAGTGATCATTCGGGATGAAGCCGCGCTTGTCCGTCTCGATCCCGACATTCTCAAGCCCCAAACCCTCCGTGTATGGACGTCGGCCAATGCAGACCAGCACCACATCGGCGTCCAGCACCTCTTCTTCGCCGCCAGCGGCCGCTTCGGTGGTCACTTTCAGGCCGGATTTGGTCTTCTCCACGCCCGTCACCTTGCGCGACAGCTTGAAGATCATGCCCTGCTTTTCAAACAGGCGTTTGGCCTGCTTGGAAATCTCGCCATCCATGGTCGGCAGCACGCGGTCGAGATACTCCACCACGGTGACTTCCGAACCGAGACGGCGCCAGACCGAGCCGAGCTCCAGTCCGATCACGCCCGCCCCGATAAGCACCAGCTTGCCGGGGATCTTGTCCAGCTCCAGGGCTCCGGTGGAGGAGACGATCTGCTTTTCGTCAATTTCCACGCCGGGCAGGGG
>JBJHCI010000146.1:0-5806 GCA_050485925.1 Maricaulaceae bacterium | reverse complement strand
GCGCAACGCGCCCTGCCCGTGCGGTTCAGGTAAGAAATACAAGCACTGTCATGGTGCCATCAATGTCTGGGCAGGTGGAGCATAGCCCCAATCAGGCCGCGTTCACGTCCACTGCGCCGGAAATGTCTTCCACCAGCTCGCGGAACCCCTGCGGCAGGCGGGTGCCAGTGAAACACGACCCGTTGAACCGGGCGCGACGGACATCAGTATTGACCAGATTTGCGTAGGAGAAATCGGCACCGGTCGCGTTGAGATCACGCAGATCGGCCGTCTGCAGGTCGGCATAGCGCAATACCGCCGCCGCCAGACAGGCAGCCAGCTTGCGATCTCCGGGCAGAAGCAGCGCGCCGATTTTGGCGCCCCGCAGATCGGCATTGTTCAGCCGGGCGCCGGTCAGATCGGCGCCGCGCAGATCTGCACCACGCAGCGACGCCATGCGCAGATCAGCCTTTTCCAGCCGCGCACCCTGAAGCTGGGCACCGCCGAGATCCAACCCGTAGAGCGTCGCACCACGAGCCTGCAGGGCAGTCAGGTTGCGCCCCGACAGCGTTTTCAGCCCGCGCATGTCCGCGCCATCAAACGTGGACGGCGCCCCTTCGGCTCCGCCTGTCTCACACCAGCGCGCATGGGCTTCGAGCGCTTTTGCCGTCTCATCCGCATTGGTGGCGAGTTCCGGCCCGGTGGGCGCATCGGTGAGCGCACCATCGGTACGCATACCGCGCGTGCGGGCGCTGTCCATCTTGGTGCCTATCAGCACGGTATGGGTGAGATCGGCTTCGGTAAGGTCAGCGCCCGACAGATCCGCCCCCTCCAGGTTCGCGCCGGGAAAGCGCGATCCGCGCAAATTTGCGCGCTGCAGGCGCGCACCGATCAGCACCGCGTCGGAGAAGTCCGCCCGCTGCGCGATCGCGCCGGTCATTTTTGAGTTGGTGAGATTGGCGCCGGAGAAATTGGCCTCGACAGCCTCGTTCGGGCGCTGCTCATGGGTGATGATGGCAAGGCCTTTTTCCCGGTCCACCTGCGCGATGGCCCCTTCGCGCAGATCAGCCTGACTAAGATCAGCCCCGGTCAGATTGGCTCCGCGCAATATGGCCCCACGCATATCCGCCCGGCGCAGGGTCGCCCCGGCGAGATTGGCGCGGCGCAGATCTGCGGCAAACAGGTTGGCGCTCGTGAAATTCGTGCCGGAGAGATTCGCCCCGGCCAGCACCGCGCCGGAGAAATCCGCATCGGTTAGGTTCCGGCCCGACAGGTCCAGCCCCTCAATCACCTTGTAGGCGAAGCTCGCGCGCGCGCCATTCATCCGCCCCTGCAACAGGTTCGCATGGCGCTGGCAGATGCTGTCGACCTCGTCCTGGGAAAGACGGTGATAGGTGACGGGACGTCCTATCATGACACGCGGCAGGCCCCTCAAGCATGCGGGCACATGCCCGCGAATGCCTGAAGGGTAAGGGCCAATCGCTTAACGTGGCGTTGATATTGCCTGCGAACCGCCAGGACCGCCTAGTCGACCCCGGTCATCGGCGTCAGGGAGCGGGCACGCTCCCGCACGGTTCCACGGCGCGATTCCGGCAGGGCCACGAGCCCCCTGTCTGCAAGATAGCCGAACGGGCCGAACGCATCCTCGCTGGTCAACTCTTCCACCCACTCGGCAATGCCAGGAACGGCGGCCACATGCTGGTTCTTGATATAGACATACATGGAGCGGGCGACCGGATAGACGCCCTCGGAAATGTCGTCATATTCCGGCTCCACACGTTCGATGGACGCCGCGACCAGCCGGTCGGTATTCTGCTCCAGATAGGAATAGCCAAACACGCCGAACGCCGTGCCGGAATTAGCCACGGTCTGCACGATCACATTGTCGTTCTCGCCGCCATCAATCCACGGGCCGTCCTCGCGCAGGCGGCTGGAAATTTCCTCAAACCGGTTACGGTCCGAACCGCGCAGGGCGTCCAGACAGTCAATCTGCCGGGCGCCAGGCTGAATGGCCAGTTCAATCCACGAATCACGCGTGCCGGAGGTGGGGGGCGGGCCAATCACTTCGATCCGGTCAGACGGCAGATCATTGGAGACATCCGACCAGCGCCGGTGCGGATTGGGGATGAAGGCCGAGCAGGAATAGCCGGCCACATCGTTGAAATCGCGTCCTGAGAGCACCTGCCCGCTGGCGCTGAACACCGGCTCACCGGCTTGATCCACCGGCATGGGGATGGTGGAGGCGAGCGCCAGGAACAGATCACGGCGCTGGAAGTCGACAGACGGCGTGCCCGCCGCGCGGGTGATCACAATGCCGTCATAGCCGATCGGAATCTCGGTGATTTCACGCACGCCATTGCGCCGGCACAGTTCGAACTCGCTCGGTAGCATCCGGCGGGAAGCCCCAGTGATATCGGGGTGGCGCAGGCCAACGCCCGCGCAAAACAGATTCATGCCCCCGCCCGTGCCGGTGGACTCCACGACCGGGGTCCGGAAACCGGACGTCGCCCCGAAATTCTCAGAAGCTGCTGTGGTAAAAGGGAAAACGGTGGAAGAGCCGACGATACGGATGGAATCACGCGATTGGGCCTCCACAGCCGCACTCAGCGACAGCGCGAGCACGGCAGCGGAGACACAAGCAAGAGCGGCAAGTTTCATGGGTCATCCCTTCGGGACTGGCTGGACACCGACATGAAACCGCTATTGTCACAACTCCATGTCAGGACCGACACAGAAACGTGTCAGTCCTGTGACAGCCAATTCAGCCTACCGCGTCAGACCAGCCGCCTACGGAGCATTTGCGAGATCAGGTCCACCGCCGTCACAGCAGCAATGATGATCAGAAGGATCGTCGCCGTCTTGCCGTACTCGAACGAGCGGATATTCTGGATCAGCACCTGGCCGATACCGCCCGCCCCGATGAGGCCTAGAATGGTCGCTGCACGGGTGTTGGATTCAAACCGGTAGAGCGCGTAGGACGCCCAGAGCGGGATGACCTGCGGGATCACGCCCCAGACCACCTCGTTCATCGGCCCGGCACCAGTGGCGCGCACGCCCTCCACCGGGCCATCATCAATGGCCTCCACCGCTTCGGAGAACAGCTTGGCGAGAACGCCTGTGGTGTGGAGTGCCAGTGCCATCACCCCGGCAAACGGGCCAAGGCCGACAGCGGCCACGAAGATCGCGGCGACCACCAGCTCGTTGATCGCCCGGAAGGCGTCCATCAGGCGGCGCACGGGCTGGACGATCCAGACCGGCGCGATATTGCGAGAGGCCATGAGGCCGAATGGAATGGCCGCGATAACCGCCACCACGGTGCCCCACAGTGCGATCTGCACGGTGATGAGGGTCTGGCGGGCATAGGTCTCCCAGCCATCCAGGTCGAGCTGGAAGAAGCCCGCGATATACTCACCCATACGCGGGGCGTTCGTGCCGAGAAGCGGCAGCTTGAACATCTCGGCCGGCCAGAAGCTCCAGATCAGCAGACCGAACAGGCCCGACCAGATGGCCGCATCGATCAGCCGGTCAGACAAGAGGCGCGACGGTCCGAAGCGCGGCGGGCGCGAGCGGATCATCATGATCGCAAACAGCGTCAGCCCCGCGCCAAGGCCAAGGAGGCCGCGGGTCAGCTCACCGGTCGTCACCCGGCGGATACGGCGCTCCACCTCGATGCGCGGCTGGGCGGCCAGAAACTCGGCGACAAGCCGGGTGATATCGGCCGAGGCCCCGGCTTCATCGGTGGCAAGCCGGGTGCGGGCCTCCGTCATGTCGGCAGCCAGTTCGCGCACCGCCACACGGCGCTCCTCAACGGCGAGGTCACGCAAGGCCAGCTCGATCTGTTCCAGACGGGCGGTGCGTTCGCCTTCTTCGAGGGCTTCGCTTGCCTGCGTCTCGGCCAGATCACGCATCAGCTCAAGGCGGCGGATGGGCAGGAGGTGTTCATCGGTCGCGGGCAGGAAGCCGCTCAGAAACAGGGTTTCCAGCACGGCCTGTTCACGCGCGCGCTGCTCGGCATCGCCGCGGAAACCGTAGGTGAGAAAGAAAGCGAACAGCTCCGACTTCACCTCTTCGGGCAGGTCGCGCCGCCAGATGATCGGATCGGTCTGGATGAGCGGCGAGGACCAGAGAATACGCATGCTGGCGAGCGCCTCGGGCCGGGTCTGGGCCAGCCGGTCCAAATTTGTCGTGTTGTTGGTGCCCGCATCCACAAAACCGTTGGCAACCGCCAGCGCGGTCTGTTCGTGATTGGCGTTGGTCACCTGCGAGAAGCAGCTCTGCGGATCGATCCCGCGCGGCGCGAAGATATATGCCAGCGGCACCAGCGTGCCCGAGGTGGAGTTGGGATCACCAAGCGCAAAGGATAGCGATCCGTCGCATACCAGCAGATCATCGAGCGTGCGGATGGGGCTGTCCTCACGTACTAGAATGACCGAGCGATAGCCCTCCTGTCCGCCCGGATAGAGCGTCTTGGCGAAAACTTCCGCATCGGCCAGCCGGATCGCCTGCAGGCCGGAGAGGTTGGAGAACCAGCCCACATCGACCTGACCGAAACGCATCGCCTCGATCACGCCGGCATAGTCGATGGCCGAGACCAGCTGGATATCAAGCCCGGTCTCTTCCTCCATCGCATCCACAAAAGGCTGCCAGAGGGCCTCCACCGCCTCTGTCTGCTCGGTGGAGATGACGGAGAAGACAATGCGCTCACGCTCCTGCGCAAGCGCTACAGGTGCCGTAAGGGCCACGCTGAGGAGGAGGAGCAGACGAAGGAGGAAGCTCATGCGCGCACGGGCTCCTCGTCCATCACATCACGGTATTCATCGCCATAGATCTCGATCAGGCGCTCACGGGTGAGCCCCGAAATCGGTCCGTCATAGATAATCTCGCCGGCTTTGAGCGCGACTGCACGGCGGCAATATTTCAGCGCATAGTCGACCTGGTGAAGCGTCACGACGACGGTAATCCCGTCCTGCTCGTTCAGCTCTGCCAGAAGGCGCATGACGCGACGGGCAGACACCGGATCGAGCGATGCAATCGGTTCATCGGCGAAGATCGCCTGAGCCTGCTGGACCAGAGCGCGCGCAATCGCCCCGCGCTGCTGCTGGCCGCCCGACAGGTTCGCCGCGCGCTTTCCGGCATGGCCGGCAACGCCCACACGCTCCAGCGCGTCCATGGCCCGCTTGCGTACATCGTTCGGGAAACTGCCCGTGGCACCACGCCAGGCAGAAATCTGGCCCAGAGAGCCCAGCATGGCGTTGGCATAGAGGCTAGCACGGGTGACGAGATTGAACTGCTGGAAGATGAAGCCGACCCTGGCACGCGCCCGGCGCACACGGGAGGAGAGCTTGCCGTTTTCCTGCACCTTTTCGCCGAACAGGCGGATCGCCCTGGAACCGGCATCGGCCAGAACGAGGCCCGAAGCCAGGCGCAGCAAGGTCGATTTGCCCGATCCGGAGGCGCCGATCAGCGCCACCATCTCTCCGGGTTGCACCACCAGACTCGCTGAGGACAGGGCGGTCGCCGCCCCGTAAGTCTTCGTCACCCTGTCCACCGACAGGGCAGGCTGAAGCTCTGCCATGAATACCCCTTCACCACCCCTTTTTGGGACCGTTTTTTGGCCCTGGCGCTTATACGTGTTATGCCACAGCGAGCCTTTAGTGCCACCCTCTCCGGCACCGGTTGCGGCATGTCTTTTCGTGCGCTGCGCAATTTCCCTTTACAGCGCACTTCAGAGGCCCTAAATGCGCAGTCCCGGCGGAGGTGACGATGCCGGATTGGGTTAACTGCTAACAGGGGGTCTCGTGAGTTGTCCGAGCACCATACGCCCCTG
>JBJHCI010000145.1:1958-5839 GCA_050485925.1 Maricaulaceae bacterium | reverse complement strand
CCGCCCTGCTATCCGCACCGGGATTGATGGTACGCGCACTGGAGGCTGAAGGGCTGATTGAGACGCTGGCCCACGAGATCGCCTCTCACTCGACCGTGCTCTATCTGGGACGCAACCAATATTTCCCGCTGGCGCTGGAAGCTGCTCTGAAGCTTAAGGAAATCAGCTATATCCATGCCGAGGGCTATGCCGCCGGCGAGCTCAAGCACGGGCCGATCGCGCTGATTGAGGAGGGCGTGCCGGTCATCGTGATCGCCCCGCATGACGCGCTGTTCGACAAGACCCGCTCCTCCATCCAGCAGGTGGCGAGCCGGGGCGCGCATGTCATCGCGCTGACCGATCCGGACGGGGCTGCGGCTCTTGCGGGCGAGGCGGATCGGATCGTGGCCCTGCCCGCTGCCGGGCGTCTGACCAGCCCGCTTGTGATTGCCGCCGCGATCCAGTTGCTTGCCTATCATGTCGCGGTTTACAAGGGCACCGATGTCGACCAGCCCCGTAATCTGGCCAAGTCCGTAACCGTCGAATAGGCCGCCGCCTCCGGAGACCTCCATGCCCCTTAAGCCGGTCCGCAAGGCCGTCCTGCCTGTCGCCGGGCTGGGAACGCGCGTGCTCCCCGCCACCAAGGTAATGCCCAAGGAAATGCTGCCCGTCTTCGACCGGCCAGCCATCCATTATGTAGTCGATGAGGCGCGCGCCGCCGGGATCGAGCATTTCGTCTTCGTGACGGGCCGCAACAAGGCGGCGATCGAGGACTATTTTGACAGCGCGTTCGAACTGGAAGCCACACTGGAAGCCAAGGGCAAGACCGCCCTTTTGAACGAGTTGCGCGCCGATCTGCCTGCGCCGGGCGCGTGCAGTTTTGTACGCCAGCAGGCTCCGCTGGGCCTGGGCCACGCCGTATGGTGTGCGCGCGACATTATTGGCGATGAGCCCTTCGCGGTTCTTCTGCCTGACATGCTCATGCGGTCGGACATACCCTTCCTCGCAGCCATGACCAAGGCGTACCAGACGATTGGCGGCAACATCATCGCCGTGGAGGAAGTGCCGATGAGCAAGGTGAGCTCCTACGGCATTATCGATCCCGGAGGCCGCAAAGGTGAGCTTATCGAGATGAAGGGCATGGTGGAAAAGCCTGCCGAGACGGATGCGCCATCCAACCTGATGATATCGGGGCGCTATATCCTGCAGCCGGAAATTTTCGATGCTCTCGAGGAGCAGAAGCCCGGCGCCGGCGGTGAAATCCAGCTGACCGACGCAATGCTGCGGCTGATGGAATCCAGTCCGTTCCACGCATTGCGCTTTGACGGCGAGACACTCGATACCGGGTCCAAAACCGGCTATCTGCGTGCGGCCGTCGCCTATGGCCTGGCAGACCGGGAGCACGGCGCGGAAGTGCGGCGCATTCTTGAAGACTTGCTGAAAGCCTAGCCTGCGGGCTTGCATCGGGCAGTCCTTTGGGGCCATTACCCGGCAAGCCTTTCACCAACAGGGAATATGCTCATGCGCGTGGCGATGATCGGGACAGGTTATGTGGGCCTGGTGTCTGGGGCCTGTTTTGCCGATTTCGGCCATCAGGTGACCTGCATCGACAAGAATGAGGACAAGATCGCGCTGCTGCGCTCCGGCGGCGTGCCGATTTACGAGCCAGGCCTTGACCAGCTTGTCCAGCGCAATGTGCGGGAGGGGCGGCTGGATTTCGCCACTGACCTTACCGAAGCGGTACGCGCCGCTGACGTCGTCTTCATCGCGGTGGGCACGCCCTCCCGGCGCGGGGATGGTCATGCTGATCTCACCTATGTCTATGCTGCCGCTGAGGAAATCGCCTCGGTGATGGACGGCTTCACGGTGGTGGTGAACAAGTCCACCGTGCCGGTCGGCACCGGGGACGAGGTGGAAACCCTGATCCGCAAGGCGCGCCCCGACGGCGATTTTGCCGTTGTCTCGAACCCAGAATTCCTGCGCGAAGGCGCAGCGATCGACGATTTCAAGCGCCCGGACCGCGTGGTGGTCGGCACCGATGATCCGCGCGCCCGTGAGGTGATGCGCGATCTCTACCGCCCCCTCTTCCTCAACGAGACGCCGATCGTGTTCACCGCACGGCGCACCTCCGAACTCATCAAATATGCCGCCAACGCCTTCCTTGCCATGAAGATCACTTTCATCAACGAGATCGCCGATCTGTGCGAGTCCGTGGGCGCCAATGTGCAGGAAGTCTCCAAAGGGATCGGCCTTGATGGCCGGATCGGCTCGAAATTCCTCCACGCCGGCCCCGGCTATGGCGGATCCTGCTTCCCCAAGGACACACTGGCCCTGGTGCGCACCGCCCAGGAAGCCGGTACGCCGCTGCAGCTCGTGGAGGCGACGGTCAAGGTCAACGATACCCGCAAGCGTGCTATGGCCGACAAGGTGGTCACGGCCTGCGGCGGGTCGGTTAAAGGCAAAACCATCGGTGTGCTGGGCCTGACCTTCAAGCCCAATACCGACGATATGCGCGAGGCCCCGAGCCTGGACATCATCCCGGCCCTGCAGGCCGCCGGCGCGCGCGTGGTGGCCTATGATCCGGCCGGGATCGAGGAGGCCGAGAAACTCCTGAAGGACGTTGAGTACGCTACCGGTCCCTATCTCGCGCTGGAGGGCGCGGACGTGGCCGTGATCATCACCGAGTGGAATGAGTTCCGCGCATTGGATCTGGACCGCGTCAAGGCCGCGCTGAACGCGCCTGTTATCGTTGATCTGCGCAATATCTACGACCCGCAGGAGATGGCCGAAGCGGGCTTCGCCTATACCAGCGTCGGGCGTTAGCCGGATTTCATTCGCGGTTCAGGTGCAGGATCGCTAGACTTCCCCCCCAAGGTTTGTGAGGGAGGAACCCGATGGGGGGCCTGTTCAAATTCATCGCCGACGTGCTGCGGCCCATCGTGACGATACTGGTCACGGTTTCTTCGTGGCCTTCTTTCTGTCGGTCTTCTTTCCCGGCATTGATGAGTGGATCATCAGTCATGTACCGGCCTGGGAGAGGCTAGCGCCCGCCATTGCGCAGGTGCGCGAATGGCTGGGCATACACCAGCCCGATCCCGATCCGTGGTGGCGCTTCTGGTAATTAGAGCCGCGCGCCGAACAGCCGGTCAAACGCACCGCCGGCACCTTTGAGCGTGTCCAGACTACCGGTCTCCACGGCCCGGCCCTCATCCAGAACGGCAATGGTTGCCGCCCGTGACAGCAGGGCTGCGCGGTGGGTGACGATCAACGCCGAGCGGCGGGTATCGGTGTCAAGCCAAGCATCCAGCGCATCGAGAAACTCCGCTTCCGTGACCGCATCAAGCCCCTCTGTCGGCTCGTCCAGCAACAGTATCGGCGCCCCCTTCAGGAAGGCGCGGGCGAGCGCGATCCGGCGCGCCTGACCGCCCGATACCAGACGCCCTTCCTCCCCGATCCAGGTCAGCAATCCATCGGGCAAGGCGCGCACGAAATCAGCTGCTCTGGCCTGTTCCAAAGCGGCCCACATGTCTTCCTCACCGGCCTCAGGATTGGCCAATGCCAGATTCGCCCGCACCGTGGTGGAGAGGAGATCGGCGCGCTGATCGACGAGCGCAAAGCGCGTTCGCACGACCGCCGGATCAAGCCGGGAAAGCGGCGTGCCGCCAAGGCGAAGTTCTCCGGAATCCGCCGCATAAAAACCCATCAACAGCTTGATAAGACTGGACTTTCCTGACCCCGACGCCCCGACCAGAGCAAGTCGTCCACCTTCGGGCAGGACGAGCGAAACCTCGTCCAGCGCCGGCCGGGCCGCGCCGGGATAGGTGAAGCTCAACCTCTCCGCTGCAATATCCCAGCGCTCCGGCAGCGGCTCCGGCCTGGCGGGCGCGCAAACGGCAGGAACG
>JBJHCI010000145.1:0-1948 GCA_050485925.1 Maricaulaceae bacterium | reverse complement strand
GCTGGCGAGTGTGCGCCCGTACAGCTCACCCGCCTGTACCAGCGGGGCTGCGGCTTCAAACAGCGCAAAACCCACAAACCCAGCCAAAGCGGCCAAAGCGGGCGGAGCACCTGACACCGCAGCGAGGCCAAAGCCCGCAACGAAACTGAGCGGGCCGGACAGGGCAAGGAACGCCCCGTTCAGAAGGGCGAGATGGGCGAGCTGGCGCTGGGCAATGATCCATTGCGTACTTGCCGCGTCCAGCCTTGAAAGCACCGTGTTTTCAGCGCCATAGGCCTTTAACTCGGTGATCCCGGCTACGAGGTCCGCGCTCTCCGCGCGCGCGGCGCTCTGGGCCACGGCGATTGTGTCGCCAGGCTTTGTGCCGAGCCGTGCCGCGAGCAGAGGCAGGCCGATTCCTGCCAGCGCAAAGAGCCCGATGACGCCGGGAATGGCCGCAGGCGCGGTAAAAACCAGCAATATAATCACACAGATAGCGCCCGCTCCCGCCGCGATGACGGGGGTGACAAGACGCAGGTATAGTCCGTCCAGCGCATCGACATCGCCGGTGACGCGTGAAAGTAGATCGCCGGAGCGCATCGTGCCGAGGCGCGCAGGGGCCAAAGGTGCTGATTTTTCAAAGACCCACAGGCGCAGACGGGCGAGAATCCGGAACGTTGCCTCATGGGTCGCCAGCCGTTCGGCATAGCGGCCGAGCGTGCGGGTCAGGGCAAAGCCGCGCACGCCCCCTGAGGCAAATAAGAAGTTGAATTGTCTACCCATTCCGGCCGCACCGGCAATCGCGCCGGCGGTGATGAACCAGCCCGACAGTGACAAAAGCCCGATCCCCGACAGCAGGGTGATCACGGCGAGCAGCGCACCAAGGCGCAGCCACCAACGGTCCGGCCGGGCGAGGGAGAGGAAAAAGCTAAGCGTTTTCATTGGCCTGCCTCCCGCACCAGGGCGGCGAGATCGATCAGCTCATCGGCGATGTCCCGCACCGCCGGGCTATGACTGGCGATGATGAGGGTGCGGCCAGGGGCGATGGAACGCAGCGCCTGAAGGAAGCGGGCCTCCGCCTCGCCATCAAGATGGGCGGTCGGTTCATCCATTAAAATCAATGACATATCGCGTGCGAGCGCACGGGCGAGCGCGACGCGCTGGATCTGCCCGCCCGACAGGCCAAAGCCCCGCTCCCCCACCGGCGTGTCCAACCCTTTGGGAAGACTGGATAAAAGGGCGCTGAGACCCGCCAACTCCGCGGCCTCGCGCACCTTCGCCTCGCTGATCGCGGTGTCATGCAGGGTGATGTTATCCCTGATATTTCCGTGAAAGAGGCGCGGATTCTGCCCTATCCATCCGGCCCTTGCGGCGAGATCTTCACAGATCACTTCACCATTTATCCGCCGCTCTCCGGCGCTCAAAGGCGCAAAGCCCATCAGCATTTTGAGGAGGGTCGACTTGCCGCAACCCGAAGGCCCCCAAACCACTGATATAGCGCCGCTTTTCAGAACAAGCGAGACAGGCGGCAATCCGGTCCGCCCATCCTCATAGACCGATTCTACACCTATCAGGCGTATCTCAGGAGGGGTTCTGAAGGGCGGATTTACAGGTTTTTGACCCCCGGATTCACCTACCGAAACGGCTGATTCCAGTACGCCCGCGGCGGCCTCGGCATCGGCGCGATCATGATAGGCCGCCGACAGGCGCCGGAGCGGCATGTAGAACTCGGGCGCCAGGATCAGCACGAATAACCCCTGGTGCAGGGTTATTATTTCCCCGGTGTCAAAAGGCATCTCGCCGAGCAGGGAGAAGCCGACATAGATCGCCATCGCGGCGACGGCGAGCGCGGCGAAAAATTCCAGGATCGCCGAGGAGAGGAAGGCGAGCCGGAGCACCTTCATCGTCCGTACACGGAAGTCTTCCGACGCCGCGCGCAAACCCTCTGCCTCCCGCTCCGCCGCGTTGA
>JBJHCI010000144.1:0-5870 GCA_050485925.1 Maricaulaceae bacterium | reverse complement strand
CTGATCATGGAGGGTATGGGCGAACGGATAGCGCCGCTTGCGGCTTGGCCGGAGCTTTACGGCGTGATCGTCAATCCCGGCATTGCGCTTTCAACGCCTGATGTGTTCGGCGCGTTTGACGTCCATGGCGGGGCGACAGCGCTTCCTGTTCGAACGCGTGCGCCTGCCGCAGGTGCGCCGGACGCGGCGTTGAAGATTGCCGCAGCAGGGCGCAACGATTTGGAGCCCGCAGCGGTGGGCCTCGCACCGGTCGTTGGCGAGGTGCTCAGAGGGCTGGCCGCCCTGCCGGGCGCGCGGCTGGCACGCATGTCTGGGTCAGGGGCAAGCTGCTTTGCCCTGTTTGACGACGTCGAGACTGCCGACGCTGCGGCGGACACGCTCTGCGCCCAGCAGCCCGGCTGGCTGGTCCGGCCGGTGACCTTCTCAGGCGCTCTGCCATGAGCACGGTGATCATTCCTGCCCTTCTGGCCGCCTTCAGCCTGGGCCTTGGCGTGGCCGCGCTGGTCTGGCGCGCGCAGATGCTTGATATGCCGGGTCATCGCTCCCTGCACAGCGCGCCAAAGCCGCGCGGCGGCGGGCTGGGTGTGCTGGCGGCCGCTGGCGCCGTGTTCGCATTCGCCGCCACGCAGCCCTTGCCGCTGACGGGCGCGGAAGCGGTTCTGGCGCTCGCCACGGTGATGGCGGCGCTGGGCCTCGCCGATGATCTGTTTGCCTTGTCGGGCCGGACGAAATTTGCGGTGATGGCCCTGATATGCCTCGTCTTTGCCGCATGGATCGGCAAGCCGACGGTGCTGGGTGTATCCGATGCCATGACCGTGGCGCTGCCTGTCTGGCTGGCTGTGCCCGGCGCGGCGCTCTTTCTTTTTGTCGCT
The DNA here is from genome assembly GCA_050485925.1 of Maricaulaceae bacterium. Classification (GTDB taxonomy): domain Bacteria; phylum Pseudomonadota; class Alphaproteobacteria; order Caulobacterales; family Maricaulaceae; genus Glycocaulis. The sequence goes on along the minus strand of JBJHCI010000144.1, from coordinate 4,998 downwards.
ATCAACGCGTCGAACTTCATGGATGGTTCCGACGGCATGCTTGCCGCCGCCCTGGTCCCGGCTGGCATAGGGCTCGCCATGGCAGGGCTGGTGACTGGCGCTCTGGCGGCCAGCCTTGCCGGAATTGCGCTTGCAGGCGGGCTGGCCGGCTTCCTCCTGCTCAACCGCCCGCCCGCGCGGGTTTTTGCCGGTGATTCCGGGTCGTTGTGCGCAGGCGCTCTCTATGCGGGCGGGGCGCTGGCCATGGCCGGGGAGGGGTTTGCGGGCTCGCTCTGGCTGGCACCGCTTTTCATCCTGCCGTTTCTGGTCGATGTGCTGCTCACCCTTGCCAAGCGCGCGGCGGGCGGTCGGCTGTCGCTTCAGGCCCACCGTGAGCACGCCTATCAGATGCTGGTGGCGGCGGGCTGGACCCATGGTCAGGTGGCGCTGGCCTATAACGCGCTGGCAGTGGGCTGTGTGATTGCTGGCCTGCTGGCTGGACAAGGGCCGGATGGCGCGGTGTTCGGGGTATTCTGTGGTGCGGCTGTGGTCTTGAGCGGGCTGTACGCCCTAGTTCACCGGCGTAAAGCCTAGTAAGCCCGGTCCACCACGAAACCGGCCAGCGCGGAGAGCGCCTGCGACCATTCGTTCTCCGGGAAAACCGACAGGGCCGCGCGCGCGTTCTGTGCGTGGCCGCGTGCAGTTTCCAGCGTTTGGTCCAGCGCACCGTGGCGTTTCAGGATGGCGGTAGCCTCATCCAGATCGGCTTCGGTTTGGCGGCCTTCCACGAAGGTGCGTCGCCAGAAGGCGCTCTCCTTGGCGTCTGCCTGCTCCAGCGCGATGGCTACCGGCAGGGTGATCTTGCCCTCGCGGAAATCGTCACCGGTATTCTTGCCGAGCATGATCGCCAGCCCGCCATAATCGAGCGCATCGTCGACCAGCTGGAAGGCCAGGCCCAGCTCGCGGCCATAAGTGTTGAGGGCGTCTTCCTCGGCCTTGGGCCGTTCGGCCAGGATGGGCGATACGCGCGCGGCGGCGGCGAACAGCGCTGCCGTCTTGGCGTCGATTACATCCATATAGGCTTGGCGGCTGGTGGCGATGTCGCGCACCATGGAGAGCTGGCGCACCTCGCCCTCCGCGATGATGGCCGCCGCGCGCGAGAGCACATGCAGCGCGTCCAGCGAACCGGCATCGACCATCAGGGTGAAGGCCTGCGCGAACAGAAAATCGCCGACCAGCACGGAGTGGGGATTGCCCCACACCTGGTTGGCCGATTCCTTGCCGCGGCGCAGGGCGGAATCGTCCACCACATCGTCATGCAGCAGGGTAGCGGTGTGAATAAACTCCACCGCACCGGCCAGTGCCAGATGGCCGTCCCCCTCATAGCCGAGCATGCGCGCGGCGCTGACGGTGATGAGTGGACGGATACGTTTACCGCCTGCATTGACCAGCCAGTTGGCCAGCTCCGGTATCAGCGCCACCGGGCTGCCCATGCGTTCATCCAGCAGGGTTTCGACACGCGCCATGTCATCACCGGCCAGCGCGATAAGCGTCGTGACCGGATCGGGCAGGGCTTGCGCCACATCTTTTACAGGCAGGCCATTCACGTGCGTCTGGACACCCTTGCTAGGACCGGGATTTGCCCGGCACAATAGAAACGCGGCACACTGTCAGCAAGCGCGCGGCGCTGCGGCCAATCCGCCACAGGTGAGACATAGAGCGTGATCGAGATACTGAACACCAACGATCCGGTAAAACTGTCTTTCGTGCAGGCCGTGCTGAAAGAGGCCGGCATACAGGCAGTGGTACTGGACGCCGAGACGGCGGGCATGTTCGGCGGTGCTCTGCCCTGGATCAAGCGGCGCGTTCTGGTGCCCGACGAGATGGCCGACAAGGCCCGCCGCCTGCTTGCCGAGGCGCTTGAAGCCACCGACAAGCCGTGATGGCAGGGGACAGCGCAGTCGCCGCGCCGGTTTCGCGTTCCACCTATCTGGGCGGCCAGGTGTTGCTGGACCAGCCCGTAAAGGGATACCGGGCGGGGATTGATGCTGCCCTGCTGGCCGCTGCGCTGGGCCTCAGACCCGGCGCGTTGGCCTGCGAGTTCGGCTGCGGGGCAGGGGCCGCTTTGCTCTCGGCAGCCCGGCTCTATCCGCAAGCGCGCTTTGCCGCCATCGAGCAGGACCCGGCCATGGCCGCTTTGTGCGCCTCAAACATAGCGCTGAACGAGCTGGAAGAGCCCATATCGCTGGAAACCGGAGACGCGCTCCTGGCGGGCTATCGCGAGGCGTTTGACGCGGTGTTCTTCAACCCGCCCTTCTTTGACGATGAGAGCGTCCTGCGCCCGCCCGCGCCGGAGCGCCGAGGGGCGTGGATAAGCGACGCGCCGCTGGCAGACTGGATTCTGGCGGGCCTGAAGGCGCTGAAGCCCAAGGGTGCGCTGACGCTGGTGCATCGAGCCGACAGACTGGCCGATATCCTCGCCGCCCTGACGCGCGGCGTAGGCGATATCGCGGTGCTGCCGGTCCATTCTCACGCGGGCAGGCCTGCAAAGCGGGTGATCGTGAGGGCGGTGAAGGGTGCGCGTGGTCCGTTCGCACTGCTGCCCGGTCTCGTCATGCATGGCGGGCCGGAGGAGCGTTACACGGCAGAGGCGCTGGACGTTCTTGAAGGGCGCAGGTTTATTGCGATGAACGCTGGCAGAAAGGCGCGCTGATGCTGGAAATCACGCTGGGTATTCTGTTGTTGGCGGTCGTCTTCGGCTTCCTGTTTGGCCGTGGAGTGCGCAAGAAACGCGAACGGGCCGCCGAAGCGGCCCGCAGGGCGGTTGAGGACAAGCTCAATAAAAAGCGCTAGACGCCGCGATCAATCAGGTCGCGTTCGGCCCGGTTCGGCATGCGATAGAAGATGTGCACGCCAATCTGGCGGGTCTGCACCAGGCTACCCGACCAGTGCGGGTTAACCGCTGTCGTGTGATAGTGCGTGGCAGAGCGGGTCAATTGCGGGGCAAAGCCCAGCATGGCGTGCTTGGCCACCAGCTGGGACTGGCGCCAGGCCCGACCGCGCGGCGCCCTGTCCATGGAGCCGTCGCACGTGAAGGAGAACTGGCAGCCCGTTGTGCGCTCGGAGCCCTGATAGACCACGCCGCAGATCGTGTCGGGATAGGCGCGGTGACGCACCCGGTTCAGCACCACTTCAGCGACGGCGATCTGGCCGCGCACGTTTTCCCCGCGCGCTTCGTAATAGACCGCCTCGGCGAGGCAATCCTGCTGGCGGCGTGCATCACGCGCCAGTGCGAGATGGCCCAGATCGAAGCTCTGCAGATCATCGAGCGAACGCCCCGAAACCAGCGGAACGGAAACGCCGTCTGAAGCGTCTATGGAGAAGGATGCCGCCTGGAACAGCGCCGCGCCTTCCTCGAAAGCGCCTTCAAGCGCGCTTTCCATGTAGCGCTCGGCGATGGCCGCCCAGATGGCGGTGTCGGCCTGGGTGCGGGCGTGGCCACTGGCCACGGGCAGCGCCGCCATGCCGCCAAGGGCAAGTGCGACAGCCGACAGGCGCGCGAAACCGGCAAGCGCTGAACGCAATCGCGTTGCGATAGCCATGAAAACCTCTTCTTCTACCCTACTGGTGGCGCTGCGATGCAATCCGCGCGCCACTTAAACCGCGAGCACCCCAGATAGGTTGGCTGCTTCGGTTAGCAAGGTGTGAACGAAATCACCGGATGCATACCCAAGTGTGCGCCTGCGGTCAACAGCGCTGCACTGCCTGTTAACTATAGCCACATTTCCGCCCAACTTCAGTATTGGGTAAGTGGAGCTGTAGTTCAGTTTAGTCTTACTTGGCCTTGAGCGCTGCCTGTGCCGCAGCGAGCCGGGCGATCGGCACCCGATAAGGTGAACACGATACGTAATCGAGGCCCACAGATTCGCAGAATCGGATCGAGGACGGATCGCCGCCATGTTCCCCACAAATTCCGAGCTTTAGCTCAGGTCGGGCCGTGCGTCCGCGCTCCACGGCGATGCGGATGAGGTCACCGACGCCGTCCTGATCAATGGAAACGAACGGATCGCGTTCAAAAATCTGTGCTTCAAGATAAGCGCCCAGAAACTTGCCGGCATCGTCGCGCGACAGGCCGAACGTGGTCTGGGTCAAGTCATTTGTCCCGAAGGAAAAGAATTCGGCGTGGGCCGCGATATCGCCCGCGCGCAGGGCCGCGCGCGGAAGTTCGATCATGGTGCCGATAAGATACACCGGCGCCACACCCGTCTCGCGCTCCACATCGCGGGCCACGGCCGCCACGCGCACTTTGAGGATTTCCAGCTCTTTTGCCGTCGCAACGAGCGGGATCATCACTTCGGCGACGGGCTTGAAGCCGGTTTCCTTCTCCACCAGCGCCTGTGCCTCGAAGATCGCGCGCGCCTGCATCTCGTAGATTTCAGGGAAGGTGATGCCGAGGCGGCAGCCGCGATGGCCGAGCATCGGGTTGGTTTCCGCCAGCGCCCGCGCCCGCTCCATGAGAAGCTCGCCCGACAGGCCGGTCGCTTCGGAGACGGCCTTCACGTCCTCTGCGCTGTGCGGCAGAAACTCGTGCAAGGGCGGATCGAGCAAGCGGATGGTGCACGGGCGCTCCTCCATGATGCGGAAGATTTGCGCAAAATCATCGCGCTGCATGGGGAGAATCTTCGACAGTGCGGCGATGCGCCCATCTTGATCCTCCGACAGGATCATCTCGCGTACCGCTGCAATCCGGTCCGCGTCGAAGAACATGTGCTCGGTGCGGCAAAGGCCAATGCCTTCCGCGCCAAACTCCTTGGCCGTCTGCACGTCGGCGGGTGTTTCGGCATTGGTGCGCACCTTCATGCGGCGCGCGCCATCGGCCCAGGCCATGAGCTGACCAAAATCCCCGGTCAGTTCCGGCTTGATCATTCTGGCTTCGCCGAACAGCACTTCGCCGGTCGCGCCATCGACCGTGATCATGTCGCCATCTGTGATGGTGCGCCCGCGCGCGGTAAACTGCTT
>JBJHCI010000143.1:0-5877 GCA_050485925.1 Maricaulaceae bacterium | reverse complement strand
TGATAATAATCCGCGCGGCTTCACGCACTCGCCGTGCTGTTTCTTCCTCGCGCGCAATTGCGCGCGCCTCGGCAAACCCCATATCACACCCTCCAGCCGCTTTTTTTGCGGTTCTGAAACGCACTATGGAACTGACGGTGTTAAAACAGCGTGTGCGGCGTGTTTACCATTGCGCGAGGATTAGCCCGGAGCGGGAGTATGTTACGTCTGATGAGTTTGGTGGTTGGCTTGGCAGCGCTAGGAGTAGCCGCATGCTCTGCTGATACCGGCAAGGGCACGCAGGCCCAGGCAGACGGCCACCTCGAACTCTCCGTCGATCCCGATGCGCCTGCCGAGCTGGTAGGGTGGCGCGATCTCCTGCCCGATGGAGAACTTGAGATGCTGCAGGCGCTGGAAGAGGGAACAGCCCCGCCAACCCTGCTCAGCCAGTTCCAGTCCCGCCGGGATGAGCAGATCGGCACGTTCAACGTGGTGGAAGACCTTCACGGACTTATAGTGCGCATGCCCGGCTTCATACTACCGCTGGACTATGCCGAACGTGGTCAGGCGCGTGAATTCCTGTTCCTGCCCCATCACGGAGCCTGCATCCATTATCCGCCACCGCCGCCCAACCAGATCATTTATCTGCGGTCCGCTGAACCGATCCGGTTCGGCAGATTATGGGAGCCAGTCTGGGTAGAGGGGCGCATGGAAGTCCAGCGCGTCAACACCGATCTGGCTGACGCCGCTTACGCCATAGCGGTACGCTCGGTACGGCCCTATGACGGTTGAGAGGCCGCGTTATCGCGATCAGGGTCGAGTATCAGCGAGATGATTTCCTCGATCAGCTCGAAATCGCGATAGAGCGCCTTGACCCGCTCCTGCGCATTGAGCGGCTTGAACAGCGAGCCCGGCTCGAAAAGATTGCCCGTCTCTGCCGCCAGCAGCATTTCGCCTTGCCCGAACCCTTCACGCAACGATTCATCAAAGACGGCGCGCACATTCTTGCCCTTGAGCGCCGTTTCCAGCGCCAGCACGCGCTCCATGAAGGTGGGTGTCATCAGATAGCGCGCCATCACCTGATCGGTGCCATAGACCTGAAATATCCGCTCGAATTTCGGGTCCACCAGCCCGATCCGCTCCAGTCGGCGGCCATTGGCTGAACGCATCAGACCGTCCAGCATGTTGAATATGCCCTGATCACGGGTGATCAACGTCACCCCCTCAATAGTACGCGGGAAGGTGATGCGGATCAGTACGCCCCGGAATACCGTCACATAATAGGTCCGCTTGCGTGATCGGCGCCGCTGCCTTAGCTCTGCCTCATAAAGCTCAAAGCACGCGCCAAATGCCTCGCCTTCGAAATGATCTTCAAAACTGCGCCGGTCCGAATGCGGAACAAGGCCATGGCTGCGGAAGCTGTCAAACCGGACCGGGCTCAGCGGCCGGGGTGCGTAGCGCAGCCCGAAGGCCCCGGCCAACCGGTTGTTGAGGCCTTCCTTCACCTCGGTACGCAGCGCGTTGAGCGGCAATCCGGCCACACCGGCAATCAACACACCGGCCACCGCCGCACCGAATATGCCAAGGGCGGCCGGCGCGCCAAACAACAACGCAAACACCACCACGCCGAGCCCGACCGGGACGGCAATGAGAATACCGGTGACGAGGCGCTTCACCGCTGCCCGTCGCCGGTCCTCCAGACCGGCAAGCCAGGGCTCCATCTCCGCCCACACACTCCCGAAATCCCGCATGGTCATCCCCCGAAACGAAACGGGCGCTCCACATGAGGGGCGCCCGTTGAAGTCAGACAGATAAGCAGCTGGTCCAGCCTAGCGGCGGCGGCGTGCCACGCGCTCAATCTCTTCTTGCACCTTCGTTTCCACGATGGCGGGCAGGTTCTCGTCCAGCCATTGCTTGAGCATCGGGCGCATGAGTTCACGCACGATACCTTCAAGCGTCTGGCCGTTCTCGCTGCTGACGCGCAGGTTCTCGTTCAGCGCCGCGAAGGCACCGGCCGCCGCGCTGGCCGCCGGTTCTGCCAGCAGAGCGTCTTCATCTTCGGTCGGCGCAGCTTCTGGTGCTGCATCGAATTCCGGTTCCGCTTCCGGAGCGGCCTCAAATACCGGTTCGGGTTCGGGTTCGGGTTCAGGTTCCGCTGCCATCTCGTCCTCACGATCAACAATCATGAGATCATCAGCGATCGCCATCGGCGAGGTGCCTTCACCCTCATCCTCGACCCGATCGGTGAGTTCGAGAACGTCATCCTCGACCGTGTCCGGCGTATCGATTTCGGGCTCAGGTTCCGGTGCCGGCTCGGGTTCCGCGGCCATCTCAGCCGGCTCAGCCTCCGCCGCAGCCTCCGGGGCCGAATCGGCCTGAGGCTCGTCATCCTCATTGATGATACGTCGGATGGAGGCGAGGATTTCCTCCATTGTCGGTTCTTGTTCGGCGTTGCTCTGGGCCATGAAACCGGTCCTTCAGGTCTTCTTATGAGGGGACAGCCAAATCAGCTTTCCCCAAGCTTGAAGTGACAGTGCCGGGATGTCCAGCACCCTGTTGCGTCCACCTGGAGACTAGTTATCGCCCGTTAAGGGGAAGTTAGGCCACCACCGGCCACCAGCCGACAGGTCCACCTCCTCATAGGGCTCCAGTCCGGCGCGTTCAGCGGTCAGACGGCCCATCACCTGCAGAACGGCATAGGCGGCCAGTTGATAGTCACGTTCGGCCCGGACCAGTTCAAGGCGAGAATTGAGCAATTCCTGCTCGGCATTGAGCACGTCGAGCGTCGTACGCAGGCCGACAAAGGCCTCCTGACGCACCCCCTCGAAGGCGATTTCGTTCGCGCGCACCGCTTCGCGGCTGGAACGGATGACGGCCTCGGCGGCGAGGTAATTGTTCCAGGCGTTGGATACGCCCTCACTGACCTGACGGCGCACATTCAGCACGCTCATGCGCGACTCATCGGCTGCCGCTACCGCCTGGCGGATACGCGATTCGTTCAGCCCGCCGGTGAAAATCGGCATAGAGACTCGGGCTCCCACGCTGACCGAGCCGCGGGCCCGGCCTGAAAAATCGTTATCACGCGCCTCTGAGGCCGAGGCCGACAGGGAGACATCCGGCCTGTTTGCCGAGCGGGCGATGCGGATCCCGGCCTGAGCAGCCTGCTCGCTATAGAGCGCGGAGATCAGCAGCGGATTGTTTTCCAGTGCCACATCGGCGGCGACGGCGAAGGTTTCGGGAACGTCGGGCAGGTCTTCAGGCGGCTGTACATCCAGCGGCGTTGTGCCCGTGACACGTTCATAACCGGCACGCGAAGCGGCCAGAGTTGCCTGCGCAGCCGACAGCTGCGCCTGGGCACCCGACAGCCTTGCTTCTGCCTGAGCGACGTCCGTACGGGTGATCTCACCCACCTCGAAGCGGTCACGCGCCGCGCGCAGCTGTTCGGCCAGCACTTCCACATTATTGCGGCGGATCGCTACGATCTCGGTATCGCGCAACACGTTCAGATGCGCCCCGACGGCATCGATCAGGACCTGCTGTTCGGTGTTCAACAGGCCGTAGCGCGAAGCCTCAATACGCGCCAGCGCCTGATCGACCGATGCGTCGATACCGCCGCCGGAATAGAGCGTCTGGCTGGCCGAGAGCGAGTAATTCACATCGCCTCCGCCAGGGGCACCGCCCCAGCCTTCGCTTTCAGAAATGCCGGCACCCGCCGATACGCCGGGCAGGCGCGCGGAGCGGGCTTGAACGACGCCTTCGCGCGTCTGGCGCAGGCGGGCCCGTTCAGCCGCCAGTACAGGATTTGTGCGGTAAGCTGCCTCCATCGTCTCGCTGAGACTTTGGGCAGCGGCGGGCTGGGCCAGCCCGATAACGGCCAGGCTGGCCGCCAGGATGAAGCAGTTATGGCGTTTCATGCGTCCCTCTTTTCCGTCTTGGCCACCCGGCCCCGCATAGATGGGCGCTCTGCCCCCAAAGTCCAACTACCACCCCCCGGACGGTAAGGCACGTGAACACCGGTTCACGTTTACGTTTGCTCAAAAGGCGAAGGCCTGCGCCTTCTCAAAGCCCGGCAACAGTGCAGTCATCGAGTCGAAAACCACCCGGCTGCCGACAGCCGCGCCATTACGGGTGAAAATCCGCGCCCGGCCAACACCGTTCTCGCGCACGATCACCGCCAGGCGCCCGCCATCGGCCAGCTGGTCCAGCCAGCTTGTAGGCACCTCTTCAACAGCGCCGTTCACGACAATAACGTTGAACTGGCCTTGGTCCGGCGCCCCCTTTTTCAAATCACCGGTGACAATGACAGCATTATCCGCCTTCACGTCGGACAGCGCACCCTCGGCCTTGGAAGTAAATTCCGCTTCACTTTCCAGCCCGATCACCGTCTCGCACAGGCGTGACAGGATGGCAGTGGAATAGCCGCGCCCGCAGGCAATATCGAGAACGATATCGCCGGGCTTCACGGCTATGGCCTGCACCAGCTTGGCAAAATCACGTGGACGCATGAAACGCCGGCCATGACCCAGATCAATTTCCATATCCGCATAGGCCGAACCGCCCAGCGAACGCGGCAGGAAACGCTCGCGCGGCACGGCCAGCATCGCATCTTGCAGAGCGCGGTCGGTCACATCGGCCGGACGGATCTGGCTGTTGACCATCTGGCGGCGGGCCTTGGCAAAGTCGCTCATCGCTCGGGGCGTCCTTTTTATCCGTGAAATCTGCCGGGCTTATATCGCGCGCTGGCAGCAAAGCGCAACGCGCGCTGTAACCTCTTGTGCGCACAGATGGGTCAAGCGCGTTGCAGGAAAAGAGGCACCTCGCTATAGCTCTTCGTCCACCACGTGAGGCGCCATGGCGGAGTGGTGACGCAGAGGACTGCAAATCCTTGTACCCCGGTTCGATTCCGGGTGGCGCCTCCAACTTCCCCCGCCGCGATGCTTACCCGCCCTGTCCCGCCGCATGGGGATGATTGGTCACGCCCGCCTCTTCCAGCGCCGCGTCCAACTTTCCGGTCACCCACAGCCAGAACATCTTGTAGTCACCGATCAGCGACCAGAGCGGATAGGTGAAGGTGGCCGGCTTGTTGCGCTCAATGAAGGCATGGCTGACCCAGGCGAAGAAATAGCCTGATACTGGCACCAGCAGCAGCGCCCACCAGGTCTGCGTGACCAGCGCCCAGATCAGTACGAGCGGGGCCAGCACCGTGCCGACAAAATGCCAGTAGCGGGTGGCGGGAATCGCATGTTCGCGCAGATAGAAGGGGAAGAAGGCGCTAAAACTGGTATAGCGGCCATTGACCATTTCGCCGTCTGTGCTCGCGTTCTGAGGGGTGTCGTTCACATTCGCCTCCTTTGCATGGCGTTGTGCCCAAAGACTAACGCAGAGATGACCGCACGGCGAGACCGGTAACACCCTGTTCAGGGCGGTGACGAATTCTTCAACGCCGCTCGGCTATCGTTAGCGGGTTGTTAACCATCGAATCGTTAATGTGTGAATGTCTTCTTCGTGAAGACACCCCACCATCCACCCATGCCTTTTCGGGAGCTTTCGGGCTCCCGATTTTTTTTCGCCTGCTATTGGCGGGTGCCGGGTGAACTTACCTGCTTGCACCCCGGTGAGGGTGTTGGTAAGAACCCGGCTCTGTCGCGCGATAGGCCGTTCCCCGGTAGCTCAGTTGGTAGAGCAAGCGGCTGTTAACCGCTCGGTCGCTGGTTCGAGTCCGGCCCGGGGAGCCATCGCCGACATGTTCCTTACATAACACATTCCCGCCTGCCCGCCGGAACCGGTAAAGCCTTTCATGCGTTCAGCTTTCATGGCGGGAAACACAACACCAATGGGCGGGTCATCCCCTGCACCCGAGATCAGACAGGTTAGCGCGGTCATCAATCCGCTGGCGGG
>JBJHCI010000142.1:0-5915 GCA_050485925.1 Maricaulaceae bacterium | reverse complement strand
GCCCGGTTCGGGTCCAGCACGGAGCGCCAGCGATCCACAAAGGGCTGCGGGTTTTCCAGAACCAGCGCCGCCACCGCGTGGCTGAGCTTGGATACGCCAAACTCGCGCGAGGCATTGGCGCGGGAAATCCGCGCGGCCAGCCCCTCCTCGGCAATGATCCAGCCAAAGCGCAGCGAGAACAGGCTGAAAACCTTGCTAAGACTGTTCACCGTGATGAGGTTCGGGGCCAGCGACGCAGCATGCGGATAGCCCAGCGCGTCGGCGAAATCAGCATAGACCTCGTCCACCAGCACCAGTGCACCCACCTCGCCGGCTATCGCTGCCACGGCCTGCAATTCGGCGGGCGTCAGCACATGACCGGACGGATTATGCAGATTGGACAGCATGATCAGCCGCGGATGTGCCTTTACCGCCTCGCGGAGGCTATCCAGATCCACGCCATAGCGCGGACCGGTGCGGGCAAAAGACTCCACACGTGCGCCAGAATCGGCGGCGAGTATCTCCAGCACGTCAAAACCCGGCCTTTCAGCGAGTACAAGATCGCCAGGCTGGACCAGCGCGCGCAACACCATGGCCACCGCGCTGGACGCGCCTGTCGTGCAGATGATCTGCGCTTCCGATGCCCCATAACGCTCGGCGAGCGCCTTGAGGGCAAACGGATTGCCGCGCCCGAACACGCTGGCAAAGCGGCCCGTTACATCGTCACAGAACGCATCGCGGACGATGCCGGTCAACAGGTCGGTGGGCTCTTCAGGCGCACTATCGAACAGAAAGCTGGACCGCGCGACAGGCGGCTTCTGCCGGTACAGCGCACGGCTCCAGCTCGCGAAGTCCGCGAAATCGAACAGATCCTCGGATACGCCCGGCGTCATGCGCACCAACCCGCCCCGGAACCCCGGACGGCGATGTTCTGGTAGATCGGCATGAGGCGGCGGTCCTGTACAGCTATCGTCCGGGGCAGGCGCCGCGAGCCCGGGCACCTTGGCACCTACTCTATGCGGCCAACCCCACGGTGTTGTTCTTTTTTGAACGCGATCATGCTAGGTGTTTGGATAGTAATTCTGCATCTGACGGCATTTTGAGGAAAACCATGTCCGGCAAACTTGACGCGATCGACGTGAAGATTCTCCAGCAGCTGCAGAAGGACTGCACCATCTCCACGTCCGAATTGGCCGAACGGGTAGGCCTGTCACAATCCCCGTGCTGGCGTCGTGTGCAGCGTCTGCGTGAGGAGGGCTATATCCGCGCGGAAGTGGCCCTGCTCGATCCGGAGAAGCTGGGCTATCAGTTGCACGTCTTCGCTCAGCTGAAAGTGTCCTATCTCACTGATGCAGACCGGGAAAAATTCATCCGAGCCATCGCTTCCATCCCGGAAGTGGTGGAGTGCTATTCCATCCTCGGGGAACGCGACGCGCTGATAAAGGTGCTCGCGCCCGATATCCGCTGGTATCAGGACTTCATCTTCCAGCGCATTCTGAAGCTTCCCGGCGTGCAGGACATCAGCTCCATCGTGGCGCTCTCGGAGATGAAGAACACGACCGCCCTGCCCGTTCACGCCGATTAGAATACCCATACCAGGCGGGCTGAAAGGATAATTATCCCCGCTCTGGCCAGGTCAGCGATACAAACAGACTGATTATTCCGCCTTCACCGCGATACCCTGACGCCACCCGACAGGTATCAGAAGGCAGGGTCTGCAATGCGTGCGATATCACTCCGGCTGGGCATGCTCACCGGCATCTTTCTGGTTGCAGCGGGCTATGCCGGCGCAGTGGCCAATGAGCCGGAATGGACCGACCGCTATGTGATCCTGTCAGGCGAGGAACAGACCGGCTATCTGCATGTGCGCGAGGAGACCGGCACGGTCGAGCTGGAATACTTCGTCGACAACAATGGGCGCGGCCCGAAGAACAGCCAGCAAATAACTTTCGGTCCGGATGGCATCCCGGTGAGCTGGACCATTACGGGCGAGAGCACGTTCGGCGACCCGATCAACGAGTTCATGCGCTGGGACGACGGCGTGTTCGAATGGCGTAGCCAAGCCGATTCCGGGCGCATCGAAACCGCGACGCCGCCGCTCTATGTCGCCAATGATTCCAGTCCGTGGTCGCTGGGCATCTACACGCGTGCCCTGATGAACCTGGCGGGGCGTAGTCTCGATGTGATACCCGGCGGCACGCTCAGCGCGGAGCCGGTGGAGACCATCACGGTAGCCGGCGAGGAGATGACGGTCTGGCAGATTGGCGGGCTGGATATGGCCCCTTCTCATATCGTGCTGGACCGCAATGGACGCTTTATCGGTACGGCGGGTGGCGGGATCATTCACGAGGATTTCCGCGACGCCCGCGAAGAACTGTCGCGCGTGGGCCGGGAACTGTCTCAAGCCCGCCTCGACAATCTCCACACCGGGCTCGCCCACACATTTGACGGGCCGCTGCGCATCCGCAATGCGCATATTTTCGATCCCCATACCATCGGCGTTACCGGGCTGTACGCTGTGACCGTGTTCGACGGCGTCATCACCCTGATCGAACCGGAGGCGGGTGCGCCTGAACGCGAGGGTGAGTATGTGATCGACGCGGCAGGCGGCTATCTGGTGCCCGGCCTGCATGACATGCACGCGCATATGAACGCGCAGAACGGCCTGTTCTATCTGGCAGCAGGCGTCACCAGCGTGCGCGATCAGGGCAATAACCCCGAACGCCTGCACCGATTGATGCGCCAGATCGATAGCGGGGAGATACCCGGCCCACGCATCGTGCCCAATGGTATGCTGGAGGGACGCAGCCCCTTCTCGGTTCGCACTGGGCTGCTGGCCGGTTCACTGGATGAGGCGCTGGAGATTGTCCGCTGGTATGCCGAGCGCGGCTATTATCAGATCAAGATCTACAACTCGATCCATCCTCACTGGGTACAGCCCATCATCGATGAGAGCCGCCGCCTCGGCATGGGTGTCAGCGGGCATGTGCCCGCCTTCGTGACGCCTGACGAGGCCATCGGGGCGGGCTATGACGATATCGCCCATATCAACCAGCTCATGCTGGGCTGGGTGCTCAACGAGGGCGAGGATACACGCACACCGCTGCGCCTGACGGCCATGGCCCGCGCCGCCGATCTCGACCTGGGAAGCGACCGCGTCCAGCGCACGGTGAGCGCCATGCGGGAAAACGGCGTAGCCTTGGACACTACGGCGGTGATCCTGGAACTGCTGATGCTCAGCCGCGCAGGTGAGTACCCGGATAATGTGCGCGGCCATGTCGAGCATATGCCGGTAGGCTATCAGCGCCGCCGGCGGGGTGCACATGTCACCATCAACACGCCGGAGGACGATCAGCGCTACCGAGCCGCCTTCCAGACCCTGCTGGACACGCTGGCCATGCTGCATGGCGAGGGCATCCAGCTTCTCCCGAGCACCGATGCGGGCACCGGCTTTCCCCTCCACCGCGAGCTGGAGCTTTACGTGCAGGCCGGAATACCGGCCGGGGAAACGCTGGCACTGGCCACCCTGCGCGCAGAGGAGTTTCTGGGCCGTGACCAGTATCTGGGCAGTATCGAGCGCGGCAAGCTGGCCGACTTCTTCCTGATCGACGAGGACCCTACAGCCAATATCAGTGCGGTCCGCCAAGCCCGTTTCGTCATGCGGGGCGAGGCTGGGTACATGCCCGCCGAGATTTATACCCGCCTTGGCGTGCGCCCGTTCGGTGCGCCAGTGGAGATACGCGCGCCCGAGCGCCCCGCAAGCCGGCCCGGTAACGACGAATGATCATTCTGGACCGTGAATTTGTACGCCAGCACCTGAGCTATGAGGCATGCATCCCGCTGATGCGCACCGCCATGGCCGCCCTGTCGCGCGGTGAAACCATCCAGCCCCTGCGTTCCATCCTGAAGATGGCAGACGGGCACATGTTCGGCATCATGCCGGGTGCGATGGGTGAGAACGGTGCATTCGGCGCAAAGCTTGTCAGCGTATTCCCCGAGAATGCGTCTATGGGCCGCCAGTCCCATCAGGGCGTAGTGCTCGTCTTCGATGCGGACACCGGCGCGCCGGTCGGTCTGGTCCATGCGGGAGAGGTGACCGCCATCCGCACCGCAGCGGCCAGCGCGGCAGCGACGGATGCACTCGCCCGCTCCGATGCGGCAAGCCTTGCCATTCTGGGCTGTGGCGAGCAGGCAGGCACGCATCTGGAAGCTGTCTCAAAAGTACGCGCGCTGAAGCGCATCACCGTATGGGGGCGCTCACTGGTCAAGGCGCAGAGCTTTGCCGCGCGCATGAGCCGCCAGACCGCTCTTGCCGTCACGGCCTCCCCCACGGTTCAGGCCTGTGTGGAGAACGCCGATATTATCTGCACGGTTACTGCCGCACAGGAGCCTATCCTGAAGCGCGACTGGGTAAGCTGGGGTGCGCATATCAACCTGGTCGGCTCCAGCTATGCCGGTCCGGCCGAGATCGATACTCCGCTGGTGGTGGCTTCCCGATTCATCGCCGATTACCGTCCCGGCGTGCTGGCACAGGGCGCAGAATTCCTGCGCGCAAAAGAGGCGGGTATGATCGGCGACAGTCATATCCTTGCCGAGATTGGCGAGGTGTTCGATGGCAAGGCCGAAGGCCGCACCAACGCGCATGACATCACCGCCTACAAGTCACTCGGCCACGTTGTGCAGGACCTTGCCAGTGCCACCTTCCTGCTGGAGCGCGCAGCCGAGCTCGGCGTGAAGCCGGTCAGCTTCTAGTGACCGGTGACGAAGGCTCTGAGGTCTTCGCTCAAGGGCTCGGCACTGTCATCACCGAGATAGGGCATATGGCCCGACGGATAGCGGCGGGACACCACCCTGCCTAGCTGCAGGCCAGCATGGCGCACCAGATAATCCGCGCTGCCGATATGGGTGACAAGATCCATCTCGCCGGTCACGACCATGACCCTGAGATCGCGATTGGCCCGCATGACACCGGCCAGTGAATCCGCCGCGCCCGAGGAGGGTGGGCGGATGGTCCTGTCCCAACTGCTGTTCACCGAGAAATTGATCGCGGTGTAAGTGTCACTGACTGCAATACCCGTCTCGGCCATATACTGACGCAGGCCGGCCACGTAAGAAGGCGAATACTGGGCCATGGCCGGATCATCGCCGACCGGATCCGGCATGGCAGGTAGTCCGTTAGCCGGCAGGGTGTAACGCGCATCATACGCGCCCAGATGCAGACCCTCCCCGGCCAGCAATTGCTCGCGGAAGAGCTGGGTGGACGGGCGCAGGTTCTCCGCCTCAATCAGATCCGCAGGCAGGCCGGTGAAACGCGCCAGCGATGCCACGACGTCCGCGCGGCCTGCTGGGTCCAGCGCGCCGCCCAGAAACAGGGCCGGCAGATAGCGCTCCACAGCGAAGGCCTCGGCTTGGGCAATGAAATCCGTGCGACTCACCCCCTCGCCCGCCTTGCCGTGATGCCAGGCACTGGCCGCCATTGCGCCCAGCGAAGCCGCCTGACGGGCCTCCGGCCCTTGCGGCGACATGATCGCCTGACCGACCAGCACGATGCCATCGACACCGATCCCGGTCATGCGCGCGCCCGGATTCATCGGTCCGCCCGCCAGAATGCGGGCGGTCAGCGCGGCACGCGTGGTGCCATAGCTGGCGCCTACCAGATATTTCGGCGACTCCCAGCGGTCATGCGCAATCAGCCATTGCTCGATAAAGCGCGCGGTTGCCACCGCATCCACTTCCGTTCCCAGAAAGTCCGCCGCCTCGCCGCCGGGCAGAACCTGGCTGAAGCCGGTCTCTGCCGGATCGATCAATACCAGATCAGCCACGTCGAGTATGGAGTAGGGGTTGTCCTCCAACGCGAAGGGCGGCGTGACCGGCGGGTTGAGCGGATTATCCATGGCGATGCGGCGCGGGCTGAACAGGCCCATATGCATCCAGAT
>JBJHCI010000141.1:0-5922 GCA_050485925.1 Maricaulaceae bacterium | reverse complement strand
GGGCATTACAGAGCCGATGGAGCCGGGCGACTGGTTCGACCGGGAGGCAATGGAGGCGCGCATCGCTGCCATGGCGCCGATGTGGCCGCTGGGGGAGGGCTCCGGCTATCACCCGATCATTTTCGGCTTCCTGGCTGATGGCGCGATCCGCCGCGCCGAGCCGAAAGGGCGCACTGTCGGCCAACTTCTCAAAGACATTATCGCGGGCCCGCGCGGCATTGATGTGTGGATCGGTCTGCCGGAAAGCGAGCATGGCCGGGCGGGCGAGCATGTATTGCCGCCGCGCGCGCCGCACTTAGGCAAGATCAATGCGGAGAAGGACGCCGCTTTCCTCAAGCCCTGGTCTTCGCCGGGGCGGCGCGGCGCGGCGGAATGGCGCGCCGCCGAGTTTCCCGCCGCCAACGCCCATGCCACCGCGCGCGGGCTGGCTGAGCTGATGGGTGTGTTTGCCACGGGCGGGCTTCTGCGCGGGCAGCGCCTGATCAGTGAGGCGGTGGTGAAGGAGGCCATGGCGATCCGGGTGGAAGGCGAGGACCGGGTCCTGCCCTTCGATATCGCCTTCGGCGCGGGCGTGAACGTGAACCGGGATAGCGGCTGGTTCGGGCCGGAACCCAAGACGATAGGCCATTACGGCTTTGGCGGGTCATGCGCCTTTGCCGATCCCGTCTCCGGCCTCTCCGGTGCCTATGTCATGAACCGGCAGATGGACGTGCTGGTCGGCGACGAACGCGCCGTGCGCCTCATCAATGCCGCGTATGAGGGACTTTGAGGTTCAATAAGGCGTGATGGTCCTTGTCTGGGTGCGCAGGGCTGCGGCGGGGCTTTGCTGACCCAGCCGGGCGATATGGTCATCCAGCGCCCAACGCACGGACGGGAAGGCCAACGCGTCTTCAGGCACCTCGTCCAGCGCGAAGAAGCCGACCTCCAGGCTTTCCGGACCCGCGCTGATGGCGGGCTCCACGAGCCTTGCGCGGAAGAAAATCTGCACCTGTGAAATCCGGGGCACGGAGTAGACGCCGAGAATATCGGTGATTTCTATGCGCGCGCGGGCTTCCTCATAGGCTTCGCGCACAGCCGCCTCTTCCACGCTCTCGCCCTGCTCCATGAAACCGGCAGGCAGCGTCCAGAAACCGCTGCGCGGCTCGATGGCGCGCCGGCACATCAGCACACGCCCCTCGCCATCGGTGACGACCGCGCCTGCCACGATTTTCGGGTTCACATAGTCGATGAATCCGCATGTGGAGCAGATGCGCCGTTCCCGGTTGTCGCCTTCAGGGATCGCGGCGTGGAAGTCGGGCTTGGCTGGGGGCATCACCATCTCCTTGGAAACGCGGCCATAATACCACAATCCGTATCGGGAAGGTTCTGACATTGAACCGTGACAATTCGGGTGTAGGTTAGAGAAAGATCAGTCATCGGACGAAGGGGAAGTTATGGCTGAGAGCAAGCATTTCGACCTTGATGCCTCACCCGGCCAGCTCCTTCACCGCGCCCAGCAATTTGCTTCCGAGCAGTTTTCGCTGGCAACCGGCGGCGTCGAGATCACACAGCGCCAGTTTGCTCTTCTGAGTGCGCTGAGCGAAGAGGATGGTCAGACTCAGACCCAGCTTGTCCAGCGTACCGGCATTGACCGCTCCACCCTGGCCGAACTGGTCAGCCGTATGGCCACCAAGGGCTTGGTGGCGCGCGAACGGGTTCCCGGTGATGCCCGGGCCAATGCTGTCAAGCTCACTGAGGAGGGCAAGGCGCTCTATGCAACGGCGATTGCCGGCGCGGCCGCGGCCGATGAGGCCATTCTGTCCGTCCTGGCGAAAAACAAGCGAGCCAATTTCGTAGACGCGCTGACCCGCATCGCCCGCGCGCTGGAGCCGGATACCGGTCCGAAGGACAAGAAGGCCAAGAAAGACGGCAAGGACAAGAAAAAGAAGAAGAAAAAGAAGAAGTAGGCCGCTTCTCAGCGTGCCGCGCCCTCCTCGGCCCATTCACGGTTGGCGGCCCGCCAGGCCGGAGCCAGATGCCGGTCCCACACAGTCTGGGTCACGGCCCCCCGCCAGCGCGCACGGATGATACCATTGCCATCCACCACAAAGGTTTCCGGTGCGCCGGTAACGCCAAGATCGAGCGAGGCGCGCCGGTCCCGGTCGGCAGCAAGCGAGGCGAAGGGATTGCCGAGCTGACGGAGAAAGGCGCGGCTGTTCTCCGGCCGGTCGGCATAGGTGATGCCGTGTATCGGGATACCGCTCTGCGACAACTCCGTCAGCAGCGGATGTTCAATCCGGCAGGGTCCGCACCAGCTGGCCCAGATATTGAGTACATAAGGGCCCTCAACAGTTTCCGGATCGAATAACACGAAGTCCGGGCCCACGGGCTGTAGCGCCATAGGCGGCACTTCGCGGCCCGTCATGGGATCGCCGGGCGTGCCCTCGGGCCGCGCGAGCAGCGCAATTGCGAAGATCGCCAGCAGCACGGCGACCGAAGCCAGCGGTGTCCACAAGACGAACCTATTCATGGCTGATCGTCACCGGCCAGGGCGCGCCAGTCACGCGCCTTGCGGCGCAGGCGCAGGGCAAGCCAGAACAGAAGGCCCAAACCGGCAAGGGTGAGGCCATAACTGCCCCATACATACGCTGCATGGCTCCCCATGGACAGGAATTCGGCCATCAGTCCGACTCGCCTTCCAGCTTACGGCGCGCGCGCGCTTCCGCGCGCCGGGCAAGGCTCATATGGCGCACGTTCATGAAGACCAGCGCGGTCACCAGAGCGGTAAAGGCGAGCGCCATGATCAGCAAGGGCCAGAGCTGGCTGGCATGTATGGTGGGGCCATCAAGGCGCAGCACGCTTGCCGGCTGGTGGAGCGTGTTCCACCAGTCCACGGAGAATTTGATGACGGGCAGGTTGATAAGCCCTGCCATGGCAAGGATCGCGCCTGCGCGTGCAGCAAGGCGCTCATCCTCTATGGCGGTTCTTAGTGCCATATATCCCAGATAAAGAAGGAACAAGACCAGCATGGAGGTCAGGCGCGCATCCCATTCCCACCATGTGCCCCACATGGGCCGGCCCCAGAGCGAGCCGGTGGCGAGTGTCAGGAAGGCAAACACGGCCCCTATTGGCGCCAGCGCCTGCGCGGCCAGATCCGCTATGTTATGGCGCCAGACGAAGTAGACAAAACTCGCCCCGCCCAGCCCCGCATAACAGGCCATGGACAGCCACGCGGAAGGTACGTGCACATACATGATGCGCACCGTGTCGCCCTGTTGATAGTCCGGCGGGGAGATGATCAGCGCCCAGGGCAGGCCGATGGCAAACAGGAGTACAGCGCCCCAGCCGAACCACGGCACCAGCCGCGCGGCCAGGCGCTCAAAGCGTTCCGGATTGGCAAAGGCGCTCCACATGAGGGTTCACCTAGTCCGACGGGCAGGCTTGCGCAAGCGGACGCTGCGCCGCAGGCTGGCGGGTCGCACCCTGTCAGCCCTTGAACGGGTCCTGCATCAAGATCACGTCCTCGCGCTCCGGGCTGGTGGAGAGCATCGCGACGGGGGCTTCGATCAACTCCTCGATCCGGCGTACATATTTCACCGCCTCGGCCGGAAGGTCGGCCCAGGAGCGCGCGCCGCGCGTGGAGCCGCCCCACCCTTCCATCTCCTCATAGACGGGCTTAACACGCGCCTGATCGGCAGTAGAGGCAGGCAGGCGGTCAATGGTTTTCCCGTCGAGTTCGTAAGCGGTACAGACTTTCAGCGTCTCGAACCCGTCCAGCACATCCAGCTTGGTCAGCGCGATACCATTAAGCCCGTTGATCCGTGCAGACTGGCGCACCAGCACCGCATCGAACCAGCCGCAGCGGCGCTGGCGGGAGGTGACGGTGCCGAACTCATGGCCCTTTTCTCCGATCAGGCGCCCCGTCTCGTCGGTCAGCTCGGTCGGGAAGGGACCTTCGCCCACGCGTGTGGTGTAGGCCTTCACGATACCCAGCACATAGCCCGTCTTGCCGGGGCCAACCCCCGTGCCGGCAGCGGCCTGACCTGAAACAGTGTTGGAGCTGGTCACGAAGGGATAGGTGCCATGATCGACATCGAGGAACGCGCCTTGCGCACCCTCGAACAGCACTTTCTGGCCGTCCGACATGGCGTCGTCGAGCAGGCGCCAGACCGGTGCGGCGAAGGGCAGGATTTGCGGTGCGATCTCCAAGAGCGAGGCAATCAGTTCATCAGCGGCATATTCCGCCTCGCCATAGCCGCGGCGCAGCGCGTTGTGGTGATGGAGCAGGTCGGCAATACGCGTACGCAGGCCCTTTTCATCGGCGAGATCGATAACGCGCACCGCCCGGCGGCCCACCTTGTCCTCGTAGGCAGGCCCGATGCCGCGACGTGTGGTGCCGATCTTCATGCCGTCATCAAGGGTTTCGCGGAAACCGTCGAGATCACGGTGAACGGGCAGGATGAGAGCGGCCGTTTCGGCGATCTTTACAAGGTCCGGCGTGATGGCGACGCCCTGTGCGCGAACCTTTTCCACCTCGGCGAGGAAGGCCCAGGGATCGATCACCACGCCATTGCCCAGAAGCGAGAGTTTGCCGCGCACCACGCCCGACGGCATGAGCGAGAGCTTGTAGGTGATGCCATCAACGACGAGGGTGTGGCCGGCATTGTGACCGCCCTGGAAGCGCGCCACCACATCTGCCCGCAGGGACAACCAGTCCACAATCTTGCCCTTGCCTTCGTCACCCCACTGGGCGCCGACGACGACTACATTGGCCATGAGAGAAGCTCCGCTGGGTCTGCGGAATGATGGCTTATAGGCCCTGCGCCCGGCCCGCAAGGGTGCTTGACCGGTCCTCTACCGTCCGAACCGCCAGCTGACGCGCGCACCGATTTCGTCCAGGCCCTGATTGCGCCCGTTTCCGAGTATCTGCCCGTTGGAGAAATGCTCGTAATAGACGCCGATCGCGAGGCGTTGCGTCAGGGCGTAATCAAGCCCGATCTGGGTATGGAACAGGAAACGCGATCCTAGAAGTGCGCGTGTTTCGGCAAGCCGGATGCGGACCGGATCGTCCGGGGGCAGTTCGGAGATGTCGATTGCCCCATCATGATAGGCAATGCCGAGCCCGGCATCGAGAGACCAGTTGTCCAGGAAGTTCCCGGTCCAGAGGAATCCGGCCGCGCCGAGATTGGTCAGACCGCTGGAATTGAACGAGCCGTACAGATAGGGGCGCGGCGAAAACGCCAGTGACAGGATATCGGGACTGTCAAAGACGATCTGGCCGGTGATCTGCACCCCGTCTTCGGTGTTGTTGTAGAGGTCATGGCCGGTCACGCCGAGCCGAACTTCGCTGATCTGGGCATGAGCGGGCGCTGCCAGCAGGATGGCTGCGCAGGTAAGGAAGGCGGCACGCATGGAAATCCCCCGGAAGTAATCCCGCGCACTTTACGGCGGAAAGCGTGAGGGGAAAAGTGCCTGAATCCACTGGAAAAAGTGTGGGACCCGCCGCGGAGCCGCGCCGGCGCTCCATCGCCCCCCTCAGTGCGATTGTGTGCCGCGCTGGGACACCCGGGCGGATCCCGGCTCCTACCCCGCAAGAATGGTGCTCACCGGGCGGGAGCCGCCGGGTGGTCAGGGCCCGGCCTCTTCATGCCTAGGGGGCAAGAATGTCCGTATGCGTTCACGAATAGGGCATTTGCGCCGCGTACCCGGCCAAAAAGAGGCATGAGCTCGGTGCGCGCGAGACTTACGGCCGGTAGGGCGTGACGGAGTCCAGCTCCAGCGTGTAGGCGACGGCGGCCAGATCGGTGTCCTGGCGCTGGACGCGCAGAATGCCTTCGGCAAACACCGGATCCCACAGCCCGCGCACCTCGATCGGCTCGGAGGTTTCCACATAGACGAGCTGGTTGGGCGGAGGCGGAGGCACATGGATGCACGCACCCACAT
>JBJHCI010000140.1:0-5925 GCA_050485925.1 Maricaulaceae bacterium | reverse complement strand
CCTGACCATCATCCTCGCCATCGCGTTCGGCCTCACACTGCCGATCTCGCCCGTCCAGATACTCTGGATCAATATGGTGACGGCGGTGGCGCTCGGTCTGACGCTCGCCTTTGAGCCCACAGAGCCCGACGCCATGCGCCGCCCGCCACGCCGAGCCGGTGGGAGCATCCTTTCCGGGCGCCTGCTATGGCGGGTGGTGTTCGTTTCGATCCTCATGGTTATCGGCACGTTCGGGGTCTATTTCTGGGCGGTAGATAACGGCCTGCCGCTGGAGGCGGCGCGTACCCTGGCGGTAAACGCCATTGTGGTGATGGAGATATTCTACCTGTTCTCGGTGCGCTTCGCCCACGTCACGTCCATGACATGGCGCGGCGCGCTGGGCACCCGGCCGGTCCTTATCGGGGTGAGCGTTGTCGTACTCGCCCAGCTGGCCTTTACGTATCTGCCCTTCATGAACGCGATATTTGGCACCGCCCCTGTCGGTCTGACGGGTGGAGCGCTGGTCCTCGCTGCGGGCGTCGGGCTTCTGGTGGTTGTGGAAGCGGAGAAAGCCATAGCGTCCGCGCTCGCGCGCCGCAGGCAAGGCACGGCTCACGCCTGATGATCGGCCACGAGCCGGGCCAGCGCGCAGGCCGCGATGCGCGACATGGCCTCTTCTGAGCGGCTCGGCAGGACGATCGGTACTTTCGCGCCCATCACCACGCCCGCCGCAACCGCGCCTGCGAGATAATCCAGCTGCTTGGCGAGCATGTTGGCGGCACCAAGGTCGGGCGCGAGCAATATGTCGGGATCGCCTGCCACCTGCGAGACGATGCCCTTGGCCTTGGCGGCGCGCGGCGAGATGGCATTGTCGAAAGCCAGCGGCCCATCCAGCAGACCGCCGCTGATCTGACCTCTGTCAGCCATCTTGCACAGCGCCGCTGCGTCCAGCGTCGCCTGCATGCGCGGGCTCACTTCTTCCACCGCGGCGAGGATCGCAAGCTTTGGCGTCTTTATGCCCATGGCATGGGCGAGGTTGATCGCGTTCTGCGCCATATCGGCCTTGCACATCAGATCGGGCGTGATGTTCAGCGCGGCATCGGTGACCAGGAGCAGCTTGGGATAGGCCGGCACGTCCATGACGTAGACATGGCTCATGCGCTCCTCTCGCCGCAGCCCGCCCTGGCGGGCGACAACCGGCTCGAGAAATTCATGGGTATGAATAGCCCCTTTAATCAGCATATGCGCCCCGCCCTCATTGATGAGGGCGACCGCACGTGCGGCGGAGGCATGGCTGTGCGGCGTGTCGATGATCTCGATGCTGGAGATGTCCGCACCCAGCTCCGCAGCAGCCTTGTCGATCCGGTGTTTCGGGCCGACCAGTACCGGCACGATCAGCCCCGCCTCGGCAGCGCCCAGCGCACCGGAAAGCGACAGCGTATCCACCGGGTGGGTCACAGCCGCTTTCAGCGGCGGAGAGTTCGCGGCCCTGGCGATCAACGCATTCAACCGGTCGCCGCGCTCGTGGATGAAGGCTTCAGGGCGCTGTCCGCGCGCGATATGGAGTTTCTCCGAGGGCGGACGCACCTCGACCCGCCCTTCAGCGGCCACATCACCTGCCTCGTCGGCACACACGCAATCAAGGATCACGGCGCGGTCATCGGCGCGCTTCCCCACCACGCTGACGCGCACATGACTGGCCTCCCCGATCGCGACCGGGCGGACAAAACGCAGCTCCTGGCGCAGATAAGCGGTACCGGGGCCGGGTAGCCTGGTGCCGATCACCGAGGAGATCAGAGCTGCCGCCCACATGCCCGGGGCAATCACGTCCTTGAAGGGCAGGCTCTCAGCGACAGACCGGTTGAGATGGAGCGGGTCCATCTCGCCGGACACGGCAGCAAACAGAAGCGCGTCCTCTTCGCGGAAAACCCGGCGCAACTCCGCGCTCATGCCCGGTTCGATCTCGTCGAAGGTCAGGCTCTCCAACGGCCCGTCTTCGGGCAGGATTTCAGCGTTGGCCATGCAGGCTCCTGTCAGCGCATCAGCACATACTGGCCCGGCGCGTCCTCCAGCCGGGCTTTCCTGTCCGGTCTGAACTCTGCGTCGAGGTGTACCGGGGCAGGGGGCACAATGCGCTCACTGGAAAAGCGCTCCAGCCAGTCAAACCATTGCGACCACCACGAGCCGGTCTCCGCCTTCGCCTTTTCCAGCCAGCTGTCCGGATCGGCATAGTGTCGGTTACCCGGACTGAGGCAAACCCGGTAATGACGGCCCTTCCGGCGCGGCTCGCTGATAATACCGGCATTGTGCCCGCCACTGGCGAGCAGAAAGGTCACATCACAATGTGGCAGCAGAAGGTGGGTCTTGTAGACCGAGCGCCAGGGCGCGACGTGGTCCCGCTCGGTGCCCACCGC
This sequence comes from Maricaulaceae bacterium, assembly GCA_050485925.1. Lineage (GTDB taxonomy): Bacteria > Pseudomonadota > Alphaproteobacteria > Caulobacterales > Maricaulaceae > Glycocaulis. The sequence continues at coordinate 3,532 of JBJHCI010000140.1, read as the reverse complement.
GAAGACCGGGAGGCGGATATCGGGCAGGGCAATAGTCTGCCCGTCGGCCTCGAACTGCCCGCGCGCCAGCCGGTTCTCCAGAAAGAGCTGGCGCAGATACTCAGAATGCATCCGATAGGGCAGCCGGGTGCCGTCTGCATTCCACGCGATCAGGTCATTGGGCGGGCGGCGCTGGCCCATGAGATAGTTGTGCTCCATGCGCGACCAGAGCAAGTCTGACGAGCGCAGCATGGTGAAAGCCCCAGCCATCTGATGGCTGTCGAGATAGCCCTGCGCCCACATCAGGCTTTCAAGGAAGGCCACCTGGCTTTCGGTGGTGAAAAGCGTGAGTTCGCCCGCTTCCACGAAATCCATCTGTGCGGCCAGCAGTGTCATGGAGGCCAGCCGGTCATCGCCCTCACGCGCCATCAAGGCGGCCTGTATCGCCAGAAGCGTGCCGCCAAGGCAGTATCCGGCAGCGTGAACCCGCTTGGCACCAGTGATCCGGCAGACCGCCTCCAACGCAGCCGCCGGGCCGAGCTTGCGGTAATCTTCCATGCCGAGATCGCGGTCGTCCGGGCCAGGATTGCGCCATGAGATCATGAACACCGTATGGCCCTTCTCCACGAGGTGGCGGACCAGCGAGTTCTCCGGGGACAGGTCGAGAATATAGTATTTCATGATCCAGGCCGGCACGATGAGCACCGGCGTGGCGTGCACATCCGGCGTCTGCGGCGCGTACTGGATCAGTTCGATCAGGTGATTGCGGTAGACGATCTTGCCGGGGGTCACGGCCACGGTTTCACCGGGCCGGAAGGCCTCCGCCCCCGCTGGCGGTTCATGGCGCAGGGCCCGCCCGGCATCATCCAGCGCGTGCAGGAAGCCGCGCACCAGATTGGCTCCGCCTTCTTCCCGCGTGGCGTTCAGCGCTTCGGGATTGGTCAGGAGGAAGTTGGACGGCGACACGGTATCCAGCCATTGGCGCGCGCCAAACTCGGCCATCTCTTCATGGCGCCGGGACACGCCATGCACGTTAGTAGTTGCCTGCTGCCACCAATCCTGCACGCTCAGGAACGACTGGGCCAGCACGTTATAGGGATAGGTCTGCCAGACCTCGCCGTCGAAGCGCCGGTCCTGCGGCAGGGTTTCAACACACGGCTCGCACTGCCCGCCAGAGGCCGCATAGCTGGCCAGGTTCCACCAGCCCTCCATGGCCGATTTGGCAAGCTCTGCCTGCTTTCCCGGTGAGGCCACCAGATGAATGGCCCAGTCCGACCACGCATCCAGCATGGCAGCGGGAGACAAGCCCCCGGTGAAGCTGGAAAGCGCCGCGCGGAAGGCATGGTCTGAAGCTGCGGCGGGGGCAGTGCCGGGTCGGGGATCGGTATGGGGCATGAGGCCTTCGGCCAAGCGAAAAAGAGAGAAGGATTACGCTCATGAACTTGGCGCCTATATCCGTACGAGGCATTGACCTGAATCAATGCAATGCCTGACCCCTTTGACCATTCTTGCAGCTGTTACGCCCCCTCGTAATGCTGGAAGGACCCCGACATGCCCGCAAAGCAGAAAGCCAATACCACCGACACAGTGCTGCCCCAGATGACTACCATCATGGAGATGGGTAGCCGTAATATGGAAATGTTCGCCGAAGCCGGTCAGGAAATGACCGCCGGAATGCGCGAGGCCAGCCATGCCATGCAGGACTTTCTCGGCACCCGCTTGAAAAAGGATGTCGAGGCCGCGCGCCTCTTTGCCGACTGCCGTACGCCTGACGAGTTCTGGCGCGCCCAGTGCAATTTCTTCGAAGAGGCCGTGAAGGACTATTCGAAAGAAGCGGCACGGATGATCGAGATCGCCAGCTCCGCCACGCTCGGCTTTGCCCAGCCGGTGGAAAAAGCGGCCGAAGACGCCCTCAAATCCATCAGCGAAGCCGGCGAGAAGGCACGCGAGACCGCACAGAAAGCCGTCAAACAGGACAGCTGAAGCGGCCTGCCCTGTCCGCCTTTCCAGGAGGCCGTTCACGCGGCCTCCCGCGTTGCCCTATTGTCAAAGCCACTCGTCAGGAGACTTCCCTCATGGCCGACACGATGAAGTTCGACTTTGCCGGCAAGACAGCCATTGTCACAGGCGCAGCGTCCGGCATAGGCGCCGCCATCGCGGTCGAACTCGGTCGGTCTGGCGCGTGCGTGATCGTCTCTGACCTCGACGATGCCGGCGCGCAGAAGATAGCGGGTGACATCACGGCGGCAGGCGGCAAGGCTCATGTCTTCGTGGCCGATGTCTCCGACTATGACGAGATGGGCGCGCTGGTGGATTTCGCCGTCAAGCACAGCGGCGGGCTGCACATGGCCGTCAACAATGCCGGGATTGCCGGGCCGATGGCACATCTGGCCGATTATCCGGTCGATGGCTGGCGTCACGTGATCGACGTCAATCTGCACGGCGTGTTCTACGGCATGCGCCACCAGATCCCCGCCATGCTGAAATCGGGCGGCGGCTCCATCGTCAATATGAGCTCGATCCTGGGCAGTGTCGGCTTCCTCAACGCCAGTGCCTACACCGCCTCCAAGCATGCCGTCGTGGGCATGACCAAGGCCGCCGCGATGGAATATGCCCCGCAGGGCATCCGCATCAATTCCATCGGCCCCGCCTTTATCGACACACCCTTGCTGACCAATAATCTCGATGCCGAGCTTCTCTCCCAAGTGTCCAACCTACACCCTGTGGGGCGGATGGGCACCTCTCAGGAAGTCTCCGCGCTGACCTGCTTCCTCCTGTCGGATCGTGCCGGCTTCATCACGGGCAGCTATCACCTCGTTGATGGCGGATACACAGCGCAGTGAGGGTCCTGGTCTTCAATGCCGGCAGCTCCAGCCTGAAGTTCGGCGTGTTCGAAATCGGCTCTAGCGAAGCGCACCTACTCAAGGGCGGGTTTGACCGCTTTGAGGACGGCCATTGCACGCTGAAGCTCGCACACGCTGATGAGGTCATAGAGCGCCATGTGGCGTGCGGCGATATCGGCGCAGCGGCCAGCATGGTGCCGGGCCTGCTGAGCGAGTTCGGCCTGTCAGAACTAGCTGCGGTAGGCCACCGCATTGCCCATGGCGGGCCTGACTTTACCGAACCTGCCCTGCTGGACGATGCCGCCATACTGGCCATTGAAGCGGTGACGCCGCTCGCCCCGCTGCATAATCCGGCCAATCTCGAAGCGGTGCGGCTCGCCCGTGCGCTCTGGCCCGCCCTACCGCAAATAGGGGTGTTCGACACCGCCTTCCACCAGACCAACCCGGCATCGGCCACAACCTACGCCGTGCCGCTCGCCTGGCGGGAGGCCGGTCTGAGGCGTTATGGCTTTCACGGCACCTCGCACAAATACGTCGCCGAGCGCGCCGCGCGCGAACTCAAACGCAGGGTCACCGACCTGCGGCTGATCTCGGTCCATCTGGGCAATGGTGCAAGCGTCTGTGCCGTCAACCTGGGCCGCAGCATGGACAGCTCGATGGGCCTGACGCCGCTCGAAGGGCTGGTCATGGGCACGCGCTCGGGCGACGTG
>JBJHCI010000139.1:0-5945 GCA_050485925.1 Maricaulaceae bacterium | reverse complement strand
CTCCTGAACGGTCAGCTCGGAGGCGGATTTGTTGAAATAGCGCCGCGCCGCCGCCTCGATGCCATAGGCCTGCTCACCGAAATAGATGCGGTTCAGGTAAAGCTGGAGGATCTCTTCTTTGGAGAGATGCTCTTCAAGCTGCAGGGCGAGGCGCATTTCCTGAATTTTCCGGCGCATGGTGCGCTCCGGCGTCAGGATGAGGTTCTTCACCAGCTGCATGGTGATGGTGGAGCCGCCCTGCACTGTGCGCCCGGCACGCAGATTTGCCAGAAGCGCGCGTGCTGTGCCGCGCCAGTCAACGCCCGGGTGCTCGAAATAGCGCCGGTCCTCAATCGCGAGGAAGGCCTGCGGCACGTGCTCTGGCAGATCGGCAAGACGTGCGGGCATGCCGTAGAGCGGCCCGCGAATGGCGAGCACAGCGCCATCGGAATCCAGCAGCGTGACCGTCGGCTCCATGCGCACCCGCCACAGCTCCTCGGCGTGTTCCGGCACGGGCGGCAGATCGTGGAACGCCCAGCGCCAGGCGGCTTGCGCGGTAATCGCGCCCGAGATGAGGAACATCGCGATCACGCCCATGACAATCAGGCCGGAGCGGGCACGCAGGCTTGTCCCGAACGCCGCGAGGCGTTCTTTCATCGTGGTCGGCTGGTCGGCGCGGAACGTAATGGCAGGTCTCCGATGGGCAGGCGCGTTCTCAAAGCACTACGAACAGGGCTAAATTATGGGCGATGACGCAACCGCGCCCCTTTTACCAGACGAAATCCCTTGCCGAAATGAGCGAGGCGGAGTGGGAGGCACTGTGCGATGGCTGCGGGCAGTGCTGCACGCTCTCGCTGATTGACGAGGATGATGCGGGCGAAACGGTTCATCGCACCTGTGTCGGCTGCAAACTGCTTGATCTGGACACCGTGCGCTGCCGTGATTACGCCAACCGCCATGACCACGTTCCAAGTTGTGTGAAGCTGACGCCGGACAATGTCAGGGCACTTCAATGGATGCCGCAGACCTGCGCCTATCGGTTGCTGGCGGAAGGCAAGCCGCTTTTCGACTGGCACCCGCTGATTTCAGGCCGGGCGGGCAGCGTGGTCGACGCCGGGATTTCGGTGAAGGGCGCGCTCATCAGCGAGACTGATATCGATGAGGACGATCTGGAGGACTATGTCATTCCTCTCTCGGGCGAGGTGCGCCGCTGAGGGCGGGCCTATTCACCATTTAATATCCGTACCCGCTCGATACGTACCGGTTCAACCAGGAACTGGGCGAACTGGAAATCCTCCGGCGCGCGCTCCAGGCTCGTCTCGCGCAGCCAGATGGCTTCCACCACCTCCATGCCGCTGGTGACCTGACCGAACACGGCATAGCCCGCCTGGTCCGGATTGCGACGACCCGGACCGGCGTCCAGCCCGTCATAATCATTGACCATGATGAAGAATTCGGTGGTGGCGGTGCCGGGGTCCAGCCGCGCCATGGATATGGCGCCGCGCACATGGGAAAGGCCGGTCTGGCTGGTCGGCTCGTGCTCGATACCGTCCGCGCCTTCCAGACCGCCAAACCCGTATCCGCCCTGGATCAGATTCATCGGGGCGATGTCGGTGCGGTCATTATCGTCACGCACAGAGCGGTAGAACTCTCCGCCGTCAAAGCTGCCCGCGGCGGCATGGGCCGCGAAATTGCCGACACTGACCGGTGCCACGTCAGGATAGAGCTCCACCGTGATGTCACCGAGGCTCGTCTCGATAACGGCGCTTACCGTTCGGGCCGGGGCTTCGCCAGCGGGAGGAGCGGCTGCTTCGGGCGAGCATGCCATGAGGGCGAGAGCCGGCAGCAGGGAGAGAATACGCATAGGTGACCTTTCGCGCAGAATGTCGTTGCGGCCACGCTTCCACGCTTCCGTGCGCTTGCCAAGCATTCTGACTGCCGGGTGATTGACCGGTCGGAAAATACCGCTCACAGTGCGCGCCATGAGCACTTGCAGCACGATCTATGTGTATGGCTTCGCCTACCGCCTCTTTATTGGGGGTGGCTGAAGTCTGCGCGCGTGACAGCACACGGATTTTGGCGGCCCCTTCTGACACGGAAGGGGCCGCTTCCTTTTTGGCGTTTGCGGTTTAAGGCAGGAGACCGGGATGAGTGAGGGTTCAAACGGGCGCGCGCAGGACAGGGCAGCTTTGCGCGCCGCGATCGACAAGGCCGATGCAGGGCTTGTCCAGTTGCTTGTGGAACGCCGCCGGCTGGCCGAGGCGCTTGGCGCGCTCAAAGCCGGAGACGGGGCCATGGTGCGCGATGTGGAGCGGGAGCGGGCCGTTCTGGACCGGGCGGTTGCCGCGGGGCGCGAGGCCGGGTTGGACGAAGCTTTCGTGGAGAAGCTCTTCCAGCTGGTGATTGAAGATTCCCTGCGCCGCCAGCGTGCCGGGCTGGATGCACGGGTGCGGACCGCCACGCTGAATGAGGCCAAGGTGGCTTATCTCGGCGGGCCGGGCAGCTATAGCCAGTTTGCCGCTGACGCGCACTTTGCCGGGCGGTATTCCGCCGTCATGCCGGTCATTCAGCGCGATTTCGGCGGGATTTTCCAGGCCGTGGAAAGCGGCGAGGCCGATTACGGCTTTGCGCCCATCGAGAATACGACCACTGGCGGGATTGTGGAGGTCTATGATCTGTTGCGCGACACCAGGCTGAAAATAGCCGGCGAGCACCATTACCGCGTGGAACACTGCATTGTCGGCAAGGCGCATGATCTGGGCACGGTACGCACGGTGCTCGGCCACCCGCAGGCCCTGCGCCAGTCGCAGCGCTTCTTCGCGCGCCACCCCGAACTGGTCACGCGTGCAGTGAGTTCCTCCACCGAGGCATTGAACGAGGCGCTCACGGGCAAGCCCGATTTGGCCGCTGTCGCAGGGCGGGACGCGGCGCGCCTGTTCGGCCTCAACGTGATCGATGACAGCGCCTCAGACCATCCGGAAAATTACACCCGCTTTGTCGCGCTCGCGATTGACCCGCAGCCCGCCTCGCCGCTTCTGCCCTGCAAGACCTCGCTCGTGCTGATCACGTCCGACGCGGCCGGTTCTCTGGTCAGCGCGCTGGACGGCTTCCGCAAGGAGGATGTGAACCTGACCAAGCTGGAAAGCCGTCCGATAGCGGGTAAACCCTGGCAGCAGATGTTCTTCCTCGATCTGGAAGGCCATGAGGAACATGACAATGTGGCGCGCGCGCTGGAGAACCTGCGGGCGCATGCTGTATCGGTCCATTCCTTCGGTTCGTACGGATCTGACCGCCTGCCGCCGGCCCAACGAGGGTAGGGGCCAGGCCTTAGGGTCTGTCGGGCCGCTCGCGCGGCTCGGGGCGCTCCAAGGGTCCCCGGCGTGTCGCAGGCGCGGGCGTGCTTTCCATCAGGCTCTGCATCGGCTCCCCGATTTCAGAGCGGCGCATGTCGAAACGCCAGGCGCGGTGATTGCGGGCGAGCTCGGCCTGGGCGCGGGCAGCCTCGCGCAGGGAGTTTCGGGCTCTTTCAAGAGCTTCGCCTTCCAGCCCTCCCGATGCGCGTGCCTGGCTCTGTATCGTGGACAGTGCCGATTCAAAGGCGGCCTGAGCGGCTTCCAGCTGGGCAAGGCGGCGTGCCTCGGCTTCGGCCAGCAAGGTCCGGTCGTCCAGCGGTGTCGCCGAAGCGAAGGCTTCGGTACAGTCCGCCAAAGTCATCGAGTCTGACGCGGGAAGGCGGGTGGCTGCGTCGCCGCAGGCCCCGGCGAGCGCTGCGCTGTCGAGCCCGCTCACATTGCTGAGATCGGCGCCGGACAGATTGACCGCGCGCAGCCGGATTCCCGCAAGTACCGCGTTGCGCAGGTCCGCGTTGGACAGATCGACATGATCGAGAAAGGCGCCGGACAGGTTGGCATCGCGCAGGATCGCGCCCTGCATTACGGCGTGCTGCACCACGACATTCTCGAGCCGTGCGTTCGACAGGATGGCCTCGCGCAGATCAGCGGAGCGCACGGTGGCGCCGGTCATGACCGCATCGCGCAGGCTCGCCCCGTTCAGGCTCACCTGCACCAGATTGGCCCCCGACATGCGGGCATTATCCAGCCGCGCGCCATTGAGCATGGCCTGATGGGCCCGCATATTGGCAAGGCCCGCATCGCGGAGGTCCGCGCCTGTCATCGTGACATTGGAGAGTTGGACTTCGCGCAGGGATGCGTCGCGGAACACGGCCTGATCAAGGCGCATATTGATGAAACGCGCGCCGAGCAATTGCGCGCTGGAAAAATCAGCACCGGAAAAATCGCCGCGATGCAGGTGGGCGCCTGCCAGATTGGCATGCCGGAAATCGCAGCTCGTGCAGTCGCCGCCAATCACCAGCCGGCGCTGCGGGCCGTCATCGCGTTCGACACGCGCTTGGGCCTGGCCGGAATCGCTCAGATCGCCCGCCAGCGCCGGGGCTGCCGGCAGCGTCAGCGAGATGGCAATCAGCGAAAGAGTGGCCAGACGCAATTTCATACCGTGTTTTCTAACCTCTTGGCGGACCAAGGGCGACTTAAATTGCGGTAAGGCAGATGCGTTATCGTGGCGCAGCGCAAAACGGCACGGTCAGGCCGCGCGGCAGGCGCGTGGAGGCGTCTCCGCACGCGGCATTGAGCTGGCTCTGTGTCAGTCCACGCGCGCGGTCCAGCTCCGCCCCGGAGAGATTGGCGCCGGCAAGGTTCGCACCGGAAAGATTGGCGCCGCCGAAATGGGCCCCTACCAGCGTGGCGCGCTCGAAATTCGTGCCCACAAAGCTGGCCCCGGTGAAGCGCGCGCCAAACAGGTTCGCGATGGACATGTCCGCCCGATCGAAACGCGCGCCATTCATGGTGGCCAGCGAGAGATCAGCCTGGCGCAGGCGTGCGCCGGACAGGTTCACATTCGGTAGGTCGCGATAAGAGAGATTGGCCTGGAACAGGTTGCAGTCCGGGCAGGACTGGCCGGACTGTACCCGCTGGATATGGCCTGCATTCTGCGCCATGGCGGGTGTGCCAAGGGCAATCGCAAGCGTCATGGCAGCCAGAACCTGTTTCATCGCGGCACATCCTTCATCGCCCCGGACGGGCTTTCAAGGACCGGCAAGCAAGGGATGGGCCTTTTTTATTGTGCTCCGCGCACCTGCGCGTCGCTCCTCGCTCACGCTGCGGGCGGCCGGTCGGCCTGGTGGCCCCTTACGGGGCCGGGCTCGCACCCCGGCGCGCAGCGCCGCAAGCGCGAACACGCGCCCGCGCCAATGCGCGGAATATCGCAGCCCGGATGGGCTGCGGAACTAGGAGATCGGCAATGGTCCCTGCCAGTTGCACGCGGCGCAATTGAGTTCAGTGCCCGCCTCCACCAGCGTGAAATGCCCGCATTCCGGGCAGGGCTCGCCTGCATAGACCGGTTCGGGACGGGCGGCAGGAGCGGCATCGCCCTTGCCGCCACGAGCCTGGGAAGTGGCCGGAGCGGATTTACGCGGCTGACTGCCCAGCACCACCACATTGTCCGGCAATTGCCCGCGCGAGAAGCCCTTGGAGATCAGGCGCGAGGCTTCCTCGCTGCTGATGATCTTCTCCTGCGCCACGCCTGCGCCGATTCCTCCAGGATCAGAGCGCTTGGCGTCTGTCTGGGCAAGGTCGGACCGGCCGAGATAGGAAACGCCCAGCTCGCGGAAGAGATAGTCGAGAATGGAGGTGGCGTGCTTGATGGAGTCGTTGCCCTCCACAGGCCCGGCAGGCTCAAACCGGGTAAACACATAGGCGTCGACATATTCCTCCAGCGGCACGCCGTATTGCAGGCCGATGGAGATGGAGATGGCAAAATTGTTCATCAGGGAGCGGAAGGCCGCGCCTTCCTTATGCATGTCGATGAAGATCTCGCCGAGCTCGCCATCCTCAAACTCGCCGGTGTGCAGATAGACCTTGTGACCGCCTACCGTCGCCTTCTGGATATAG
>JBJHCI010000138.1:0-5949 GCA_050485925.1 Maricaulaceae bacterium | reverse complement strand
CACCCCGGCATCATGACCCACGCCTCGGTGGCCGGGACCGACCTCGAGGTCCCCGACGACCTGCTGCGCCTGTCGGTGGGCATCGAGGCGGTGGACGACCTGCTGGCGGACCTCGACGCGGCGCTGGCCTCCTCACCGGACGCCTGAGGTCACGTGCGAGCGCTGCTGCTCCGCAACCCCCACGCCACCACCAAGGACGACCGCGACCGCTCGCGCCGGGCCATGCTGCTCAATCTGCGCAGCGGCGCGGAGGGAACGACCCAGTTGGTCGCTTACGGGCTGGCTGCGCTCGCCGCTGCAGGCACGCTGGCCGCCATCATCCGGCTTTACCGCTCGGGCGTGCTTGATGATGTTATGGTGCAGACCGCACGCATATCCTCGATGGTGTTTGTCATCCTCATCGGCGCATCGCTCTTCGCGCTGGTCTTTCGCGAACTCGGCGGTGACACGAGCGTACGCCAGATGCTCGAAGCGGAACCTGGCGGCGTGTTTGGCGCGCTCGCCGTGGTCATGCTGATCATGTTCATACTCGGCTTTTTCCTCGATTTCATCGAGATCACCTTCGTGGTGGTGCCTATAGTCGCCCCGATCCTCTTCCTGATGGGGGTGGACCCGATCTGGCTCGGCGTGCTGATGGCGCTGAACCTGCAGACCAGCTTCCTCACTCCGCCCTTCGGTTTCTCACTCTTTTACTTGAGGGGCGTGGCGCCGCCATCCGTGCCTACGGCGGCGATCTATCGCGGGGCCATACCCTTCGTTATTATCCAGCTGCTGGCTATCGCTGCCGTCGCGGCGCTTCCCTGGCTGGCGACCGCGCTGCCAAGAGCCCTTTATGGCTGACCAGAACACCCAGGCCGACGAAACCGGACCTTACATGCCCTCACCGCGAACGCGCGCCGCGCTGCAGCGTGTGGTCATTCTGGTGATGGCGCTGACCATCTCTGTCGTCTTTGTCTGGATGGTGAAGGACTTTCTGGGCGCGGTGTTCCTCGCGGCTGTTCTGGCCCTGCTCCTGACGCCGCTTCAGGCCGGTCTGGCACGCAGGACGGGCAACAAGCCCCGGCTGGCCGCGGCGCTTTTGCTGATCGCCACCATCCTCATCGGCCTGTTGCCGTTAGGCTTCCTCGCAGCCGTGGTAATCCGCGAGGCGGTACAGATCAGCGAGGCGCTTACTCCCTTCGTGCAGGAGCAGGTGAGCCTGTGGCGCGAGGCCGGCGGCGGCATTCCCGAATGGGTGCCCTACCGGGAGCAGATCATCACCTATCAGGCCGAAATAGCCGGCCAGATCGGCAATTTTGCCTCCACCGCGGGCCGGGTGATCATCAACGCGCTGACCAGCGCGGCGGGCTCTACCCTGATGCTGTTTTTAAACACCATCGTCTTCCTCTACGCGCTCTATTTCTTCCTCGTCCATGGGCGGAGCATGACCGACACCACGCTGAAGCTCCTGCCCATGCGCCCGCGCGACCGCATCCTGCTGCTCGGCCGGGCCATCTCCACCATCCGCGCGACGGTGAAGGGCACGCTCGTCATCGGCATCGTGCAGGGCAGTGTGACCGGCATTGCGCTCGCGATTGCGGGGGTGCCGGGCGCGGCTTTCTGGGGCGCGCTGGCGGGGCTTCTGTCCGTAATTCCGGGTATCGGCACCCCGTTGGTCTGGGGTCCGGCGGCCGCCTGGCTGATCTTTCAAGATGAGATGGTGGCGGGTATTGCGCTGGCCGTATTTGGCTTCATCGTGATCATGAATTTGGACAATTTCCTGCGCCCGCGCCTTGTTGGCCGCGATGCGAAGATGAGCGACCTCATGGTGCTGATCTCCACGCTCGGCGGCCTGACCCTGTTTGGCGCGATGGGCATCATTATCGGCCCGATGATCGCGGCCCTGTTCAGCGCGGTGTGGCATGTCTATGCGCGCGCCTACGCGCCGCTGCTGGGGGAGAGCCCCTATACGGCAGGGACAGCGCCGGAACGCGGCGGAGGCCGGTTGCCGCCCGCATAGCGCTCCAGCGCTGCGATGCGCTTTTCCATCGGCGGGTGGGTGGCGAATATGCTCGCAAACCCGCTGGAGCGGTCGTGCAGGAACATCTGGCGTACCTCCGCTGGCGCGCCCTCCACGTCCGGATTACCGGAGACCTTCATCAAGGCTGAAATCATTGCGTCCGGGTTCTTGGTCAGCTCCACCGCGCCCGCATCGGCCATGTATTCGCGCTTGCGTGACAGGGCAAAGCGGATCGCAATCGCCAGCACCCATGCAAGCGCGGCCATCGCCATCGCCACCAGAATGAACACGCCTGCATTGCCGCCAGAGCCGCGCCTGCCGCCCCCTGCTCGCCCGATCGCGCCGTGCAGCATGCCGCGCACGAGGATTTCCACCGTGAAGGAGATGATGCCGACAAAGATGATGGAGATGACGAGCAGGCGCACATCGCGGTTGAGGATATGGGTCAGCTCATGGGCAAGCACCGCTTCCATCTCGTCCCGGCTCAGCGCGCCCATCAGGCCGCGCGTCACGGTCACCGTGTACTGCTTCTCTGTAAGACCCGAGGCATAGGCGTTGAGCGCCGGGCTCTCGATAAGGCGCAAGGACGGCATGGTGATGCCGCGCGAAATGCACAGGTTTTCAAGCAGGTTGTAGAGCTCCGGCTCGTCATTGCGGGTGACGCGCTTCGCGCCGGTTGATGCGTCTATGATCGCCTGATGGGAAAACCACGCAATCGCAAACCAGATCGCGACCCCGGCAAGAACCCATGGCGTGACCATGGGCATGGCGTAGAGCGCCTCGCCAAAGGCAGAGCCGAGATCGGGCTCGTAGTTGGCATAGCCAATGAACAGCACCGCCCCGGCATAGACCAGGGCGAGGATGAGGAACGGGAAGCCCGCCAGCAGCAAGACGGATTTGAGATTATTGTTCCAGATATGGCTGCGAAGGCCTGTCGCGGCGAGCATGACCGGCCTCCGTCAGTCCATGAACCCTAGAACTTCACCGACGGTGCGGCGCGCTCTGACGCGGCAATCTCGAAGAATTCACGCGCCTTGAAGCCGAACGGGTTGGCCAGCAGCACAGCCGGGAATTGCTCGATCGCCGTGTTGTATTCAGAGACCGCGTTGTTGAAGAAGCGGCGGGCCGCGGCGATTTTGTTTTCAAGGTCCGCCAGCTCACGCTGGAGGGAGAGGAAGTTCTGGTTGGCTTTCAGGTCAGGATAGGATTCAGACAGCGCGAAAAGCTGGCGCAGCGCCCCGGTGAGCAGGTTTTCCGCCGCCGCAAGGTCCTTCAGCCCCGTCGCGTCGATGGCCTGCTGGCGCGCCTTGATCACGTTCTCCAGCGTTTCCTTCTCGTGGCTGGCATAGCCCTTCACCGTCTCGACAAGGTTCGGGACGAGATCATAGCGCTGCTTCATCTGCACATCGATATCGCCCCAGGCCTGATGCGTCGTCTGACGCAGCGCCACGAGGCGGTTGTAGATGAGGATGACCGCCACAACGATGACGGCAAGGATGATGAGGAAAATCGTGAACTCCATGAGAGGGGTATCCTTTGCTGTCCGGGCCGGGCCGGTTCTCCAAATGCTTAACCTCAAGCGGGCGCTGCGCCAAGGGCGTTAGGCGCTCTGGCGTTAATCGGTGCTTTCCAGCATCGCAGCCCGGCGCATATCCTTTTCCCGTCCGATCAGGCGGAATATCCGGATCAGCTCTGCACGGCTTGCAACACAGACACCCGCCTCTCCGACCGCCACTCGCTCTACGCTGCGCACTTCTACGGGCCACCACTGCCCATGTCGGCAGACTTCCAGCCCGGCCATAAATTCCACCGCCATGCCCGCAATTTCCGTGCAGAGAAACTCACGCGACCGGAACAGACCGGAAGGCGGCACGATCTTGCTTGCAATGCCAGCCTGCTCGGCCATTGCCTCCGCATCCTCCAGCGTCATCAGGATATCGATATCGCCGAGCGGACCGTCGTCAAATCCATGCAGATGCAGCGCTGCACCGCCATAAATTGCCCAAGGACCGGTGCAGGCGCTCAGCCGGTCGACGATCCCGACAAGCGCCGCGCGCAGGGCGGGTGCGGGCTCCAACACGTCTTTCACCCCCTCTCCGGTTCAGGCTAGCGGGCCCTTTGGCCGAACAGTATCGCGCGGGCTTTTTTTGCTTCTTCGGAGTCCTCAGCAAGATTGGAACGCAGCTCCTTACCGGCATCGCGTCCCCGCCGCAGGGCCGGGCGCTCTTTCAACCGCTCCACCCACGCTTTGAGGTTGGGGAAGTCTTCAAGATTCTGACCCTGACCTTCGGGCAGTATCCACGGCCAGGCGGCCATGTCGGCGATGGAATACGGCCCGGCGAGGTATTCGCGGTCAACGAGGCGCCGGTCCATCACGCCGTAAAGCCGGTTCACCTCATTGGTGTAGCGGTTCGCGCCGTATTCCAGCTTGGTTTCGTCCGGCTCGATCTTTTTGGCGTAGGCGCGGAAATGGTGGGCCTGACCGGCCATCGGGCCGAGCCCGCCCATCTGCCAGAACAGCCATTGCTCCACTTCTGCCTGCTCGCGCGCATTCGAGCCATAGAACTTGCCGGTCTTGCGGGCGAGGTATTGCAGGATCGCCCCGCTTTCGAAGATCGAGATCGGCTTGCCGTCCGGGCCTTCCGGGTCGGTGATGGCCGGCATGCGGTTATTCGGGCTTATGCTCAGGAACTCCGGTTTGAACTGCTCTCCGGTGCCGATATTCACCGGCCGGATCACGTAAGGCAGGCCCATCTCTTCCAGAGCAATCGTGACCTTCCAGCCGTTCGGGGTTGGCCAGTAAAAAACCTCTATCGGAGACTGGGGCATGGGGCGTTCCTTTTCGCGGGGTGCGGCAACAATCGCCCTAGCAAGTCGTCCGCCATCGCTGCATCGTCAAGGGTAAACGCCCTTCATCTCCACGGTGAGACGCGCTAAATGCCCTGCCCCGCCCTTTCAACGCTGGTAGACCGATTATGAGCGCCATCCTGCAAGACCTGATCAAACCTGTCTCCTTCGCGCAGGCCGCGCGCGACCCGAACGGCTTTGCCGATGCGCTGTGCGGCAGTTTCCGCGAGTTTGGCTTTGCGGTGGTGTCTGACCACATTATCGATCAGGGCGTGATCGACCGGGCCATTGCCGACACCAAGGCCTTCTTCGCTCTGCCGGACGAGACCAAGCGGCAATATCACAAGTCCGGCGGCGGCGGACAGCGCGGCTATACCCCGTTTGGCGTGGAGGCGGCCAAGGGCGCGGCGGCGGTGGATCTGAAAGAGTTCTGGCACCGGGGCCGCGACCTGCCCGAGGGCCACCGCTATTCAGATGTGATGCCAGCCAACATATCGGTCAGCGACATTGCCGGCTTCGACGAGACGACGCGCGATCTTTTCGACGCGCTTGACGCGATGGGCCGGGTGCTCCTGAAAGCCATCGCGCGGCATCTGGAGCTGCCCGAGAACTGGTTCGAGGCGCGCGTCGCCGAAGGCAATTCCATCCTGCGCCTCCTGCACTACCCGCCAATAAAGGGTAAACCGGATGGTGTACGCGCAGGCGCGCATGAAGACATCAATGTCATCACGCTGCTTCTGGGTGCGGAGGAAGCGGGCCTGCAGGTGAAAACCCGCTCTGGCGAGTGGCTCGCCATCAACCCGCCGCCCGGCGCGCTGGTGGTCAATGTGGGCGACATGCTGCAGCGCCTGACCAACCATGTCCTGCCGTCCACCACACACCGCGTGGTGAACCCCAGCGCAGAGCGCATGGCCTTCTCGCGCTACTCCACGCCCTTCTTCCTGCACTTTGCGCCGGACGTGGAGATAAAGACCCTGCCGCAATGCATCAGCGCGGATAATCCGGACCGCTATTTGCAGCCCATCACCGCCCATGAGTATCTTATGGAGCGGCTGCGCGAGATTCGCCTCGCTTAAGGGTTTCCTTGCGCTCCGGCCGCCAAA
>JBJHCI010000137.1:0-5968 GCA_050485925.1 Maricaulaceae bacterium | reverse complement strand
GAACATAGTTGCGCGTTTCGGCAAAAGGCAGGCTTTCCACCCAGTCGATCGGATCAATCGCGCCATAGCGCGGATCGCCATATTCCTGCACCCAACGGCGCACGCGGCCGCCCCCCGCATTATAGGCGGCCAGCGCCATGACCAGCGATCCGTCATAATTGTCGACCACTCCCTGAAGGTGGGCCATGCCAAGGCGCATATTGTAGGCGGGGTCATCGGTCAGCCATTCAAACTCGTAAGGCAGGCCTAGCTGGCGCGCGGTCTGGCGGGCCGTGGCGGGCATCATCTGCATGATGCCGCGTGCACCGGCCCCGCTTACTGCTCTGGCCTCGAACTCGGTCTCTTGGCGGATGACGGACAGGGTGAGGGCAGGTTCCGCCATCACCGGCGCGTCAGCCGGCACTTCGATCAACGGATAGGCGCGTTCAGCCAGGATCATGCCCTGCATGCGTCCGGCCTTGGCGGCACGCACAGACTCCCTGAGCCGCAGATAGTCTAGCGAGATATCGGCAAGCATGGCCTGCTCCAGCGGCGTCTCCATGCCTCCTTCCAGATGGGTCGCGAAAGTGCGGAAGAGGAAATCCCGGCTCAGCTCGCCGAGAATGCGTAACGCCTGCACCAGCTCGCGCTGGTCAAATTCGGCGCGGTCCGCATCGGTAACGACCGGATCGGGCGGCAGGTCCAGCTGGGCGGCCTCCGGCCCCAGCGCCAGAATGGCGAGCTGGCCGTAATAGGTGGTCACATGCTCGGCGGCGGCGCTGAAGCGTTCGCGGGCCAGAGGAGCGTTGCCTGCGGCTTCCGCCGCGCGCCCCTGCCAGTATTTCGCTCGGGAGAGGGATACGGGTGTGCGCACGCCTGCTTCCAGCCGGTTGAAATGGGCTAGCGCGTTCTCGGCCTGACCCAGATGCACCAGCGCCAACCAGCCGGCCAGGAACTCAGCGTCGGCAAAGGCTACGCCCTCGCTCATCCCGTTGGAGGCAGCCAGCCGATAAGCCGTGGTGTGATCGCCAGAGCGCATCAGATCGAGAATGATCAGCTTGCGCTCCGTCCACATCGCTTCCAGCGCTGCCGTGTTGTGGTATCCGTCTGGCAGGTCGAGGGCGAGGTCGAGAGCGCCTGATGTATTGCCGGCCCGGCGGCGCCAGCGCGTGCGCTCGAAAACAAGGCCGGGATTGTTGGACAGGCTGGACGGGACGGCATTGACCGCTGCATCCACGCCCGCCCCGCGCGAGGCAAGGCGGATGCGGGCATCTGCCAGCTGGCGCTCGCCTGCGCTCAGCTGCGGCAGAAGGGCGCTTGCCAGGCTGCGCTGGCCTGCCCAGAGCAGAAAATCTACCCGCTCGGCATGGTCCTCGCGGGTGAGGATTGCGCCGTGGGTGCGCAACACTTGGCTCTGATAGGTCTGACGCAGGGACTGATTGCGCCACGCCTCGCGGATCTGTTCGGCGCCTTCATCGCGGCGACCGAGCGCCATAAGCGCTTCACCCCAGGCGATACGGCCTTCGCCGGTGAGGGGTTCGCGGTTCTGGAACCAACTATTGACGATATCCGGGCCCAGGCCGGACTCAGCCAGCTTCCACTCCGCCTCGCGCTGTATCGCAGCCTGACGCGGCCAGCCATCGAGTTCTTCAAGCGCCAGCTGCAGCTCGGTGAAGATGGCGCGGGCGTCAGAGGTTGCCATCCGCCAGAGCAGCAGATTGCGGGCAACCGGGTGGGTAAGGTCTTGGCGTGCCTCGCGTACAAAACTCCAGTCTCCGGCATCAGCCGCGCGCAAGCCCCGCCTTAACAGGGCGAAATCGGCATCATTGAGGATGGCCGAATGATTGGGCATGGGCGGCTTGATCCGGGGCACGGGCATGGAAGCATATGCCTGGGCAGCGAGAACGAGGGTGCTCAGGATCGCAATAGCGGCGCGAAGCAGCATGGATGTGTCAGACCTTCTGGCAGCAGGCAGATCGATAGAGTCCATCAAGTACGGCGCGCTGTCCACACTGATTGCAGGCGCTTGGCTCAGGCGAATGCAACCGATATGTTCCGCGCCCCTCTTGTGGCTCGATCTATTTCAAAGGCCTTGCAAAACATGTTCCGCGGCTCCTTCACGGCTCTCATCACTCCCTTCCGATCCGGTCAGCTTGACGAGGCCGCCCTGAAGGCCGTGATCGAGCACCAGATCGCTAACGGAACGCATGGGCTGGTGCCGGCGGGCACGACGGGGGAGTCCCCCACCATGAGCCATGCCGAACACCGGCGTGTGGTCGAGCTCACGGTGGACACCGCTGCAGGGCGTGTGCCGGTTATCGCCGGAACCGGCTCGAATTCCACGGCTGAGGCCATAGAGCTGCACAGGTTTGCCAAGAGTGTTGGCGCCGATGCGGGCCTGGTGGTTGCGCCCTATTACAACAAGCCCTCCCAGGACGGGCTGGCGGCCCATTATCACGCGATTGCGGACGCGGTGGCGCTGCCGATCTTCGTCTACAATATTCCCGGTCGGTCCATCGTGGACATTTCGGTGGAGACCATGGCGCGCATCGCTTCGCACCCCAACGTGATAGGGGTAAAGGATGCGACCGGCGAGGTGGAGCGTGTCACGCGCCACCGCAATCTCATCGGGCCGGACTTCATCCAGCTTTCCGGTGAAGATGCGAGCGCGCTCGGCTATAACGCCCATGGCGGGCATGGCGTGATCTCGGTCACCTCCAATGTGGCGCCCGCGCTGTGCGCGCAGTTCCAGACGGCCTGCCTGGAAGGGCGCTGGGATGAAGCACGCCAGATCAATGACCAGCTGATGCTGCTGCACGATGCGCTCTTCTCCGCGCCGAGCCCGGCACCGGTGAAATACGCCGCCTCCCTGCTGGGCCTCAGCACGCCGGATGTGCGCCTTCCCCTGGTGGAATGCCCGGACGGGGTGAAAACCCGGGTGCGTGACGCGATGAAGGGGCTCGGTCTGATATGAGCAAGGATGACGGCAAGGGGCTTATTGCCGTCAATCGGCGTGCGCGCTTCGATTACGAGATCGAGGATACGCTGGAGGCTGGCCTGCAGCTGACCGGCACGGAAGTAAAATCCCTGCGCCAGGGCCGGGCCAATATCGCCGAAGCCTATGTCAGCGTGGAGCGTGACGGCGCGCTCTATCTCATCAATGCCGATTTTCCCCCCTATGAGGGCGGCAACCGGTTCAATCACGAGCCGCGACGCCACCGTAAGCTGCTGCTGCACAAGAAACAGATCGGCCAGCTGGCGGGGTCGGTCCAGCGGGACGGGCGCACCATTATCCCCTTACGGCTCTACTTCAATGACCGGGGGCTGGCCAAACTCCTGATTGGTCTCGCCAAGGGCAAAAAGACGGTCGACAAGCGCGAAACCATCAAGGAGCGCGAGTGGAACCGCTCCAAGGCCCGCCTGATGAAGGATTTCGGGTAGGGCGGAGCTGGGCCCAGCCGAAGCCTTTCAGAAGTTTAACTCCTCCTCGCTCTCTCATCCGGTTAGCGTCTCCGCGCGTCATGGGATTTTGTTCCGGCAAGCGAGGTGAACGGATGCGCTGTGCTCTTTCAGGTCTGTGCGCTGTGCTGGTGATGTCCGGTGTGGGGTTGGCACAGCAGGACCTCCGGTCGGTCATAGAGTCGACGCCGACACGCGTAGTTCATGATGCGCCATCAACAACCGTGCCGATGGATATGCGCATGGGAAAACTGTTCCTGCGTGCCGCAGCCAACGGAGTTGAGCGCGAGTTCATCTTCGATACCGGTTCGCCATCCATTATCTCAGAGGAACTCGCCGCCGGGCTCGGCCTTGAAATCGTGGCCCGCAACACCGGGCGCGATGCCAATGGTGACGCTGTGACGATGGGCATTGCCGTTCTGGACACGCTGGACATCGGTACGGCGCGGTTTGAACAGATTCCGGTGATGGTGTTCGATTTTTCAGCCCTGCCAACCGGGCGCTGCATCGTGGATGGCGGGGTGATTGGCTCGGAACTGTTGCCGCATGGCGTGTGGCAGCTGGATGCACAGCGCGGTGAAATGACGATTGCCGCGAACATCGACGCGCTGCCGGTTTCGCCCGACGCGCTGAACCTGGAATTGATGCAGGCCGGCTATCCGTTCCCGCCAGTGATTTTCTACCGCCTCGGCGATGTGGAGGACCGGGCGCTTTTCGACACGGGAAGCGCAGGTTTTGCGAGCGTGTTCGACGGCGTGATGAATAGCCGGCAGGCCCGCAGCGCCATCGTGCCCGGATCATTACGCGAAGGCGAGGGATCAGAAGGCGAGTCCGCAGGCGGACGTGGTCCTGACCGTTCGATTGCTCAGTACGAGCTCAGCCGGCTTGAGCTGGGTGGCCATGCGATGGAGGCTGTCCCGGCCCATTCGCGCGCAAATCCGCCTACGCTTGTCGGCGCAGGTCTGCTGGATCGCTATTCGGTAACGATCGACTTTGCCCGCCACAATCTCGTTCTCGAACCGCGCAGCGAACCTGCCACGCCTGACCGTCCGGCAGGCTTCGGGCTGGCCTATACAGGCCACTCAGTGGAGGTGGTTCAGCTATTTGCGGACACGGCTGCCGCGCAGGCAGGCTTGGCGCTGGGCGAAGAGGTTGTGTCAGTTGACGGCAGGGCGCTCGACACCTCCGCAGGCGGCGTTTGCGACACGGTCCGCTGGCTTGCCGAGACCTTCGACCCCGTAAACGGATCCGAGATCATCGTGGTGCGTGACGGTGAACGCGTTGCCCTGACGATCCCGGCAGACGATTAACCCTGAAGCCGCGCCTTCGCCGCCTCGAACACGGCATGGAACATCGGTTCGGTGAGCCGGCCCGTGTTCGTGTTGTAGCGGGAGCAATGATAGCTATCGATCAGGGTGAGGGGGCCTTGCGGGCCTTCAACCGAGTGCTCCGCCCCGTGTGCGAACTTGAACGCTGCCGGGCGCAGGCCCAGCGCGCGCAGCGTGTTCTCATGCGCGATGCGGCCCAGCGCGATCATCACTTTGAGATTGGGCAGCGCCGCAATCCGGGACGCCAGGAAGGAACGGCAATTGGCCATTTCCTCACCCACCGGCTTGTTCTGCGGCGGCGCGCAGCGCACGGCATTGGTGATCATCGCGTCGTGCAGGGTCAGCCCGTCACCGGGATCCGCGCGATATGTGCCTTCAGAGAAGCCGAAATGGTCAATCGTCGCGTAGAGCAGATCGCCGGCCCAGTCGCCGGTGAAGGGCCGGGCGGTGCGGTTGGCCCCTGTACGGCCCGGGGCGAGCCCGACGATCAGCAGGCGGGCCTGTTCGTCTCCAAAAGAGGGCACGGCGCCATTGAACCAGTCTGGTTCCTGACGGGCGTTTTCCTCACGATAGGCGACAAGGCGCGGGCAGAGCGGGCAGCTGGCGACCGGCTCTGCCGGGACGGTGCTATTCTTCATCGCCATCATCGGGCGTGAAATCCTCGCGCTGGCGGCGTTCGCGGCCCACCAGCCGGCCCAGCTCGGTCAGTTCGATGAAGCTGTCGGCCTGCCGTCGCAGATCGTCTGCGATCATGGGCGGCTGTGACTTCAGGGTGGACACCACCGATACCCGCACGCCCTTGCGTTGGACCGCCTCGACCGCTCTGCGGAAATCGCCATCGCCGGAGAACAGGATTACGTGGTCGAGATAGCTCGAGGCCTCGACGATATCGACGGCGATCTCGACATCCATATCGCCCTTGATCCGGCGGCGTCCATTTTCGTCGGTATATTCGCGCGCAGCCTTCGTGACGACGTGGAAACCATTATAATCCAGCCAGTCCACCAGCGGGCGGATCGGCGTGTAATCGTCGTTTTCCAACAGGGCGGTATAGTAGTTGGCACGCGTCAGCCGCCCGCGCTTGCGGAACTCTTCGAGCAGCTTGCGGTAATCAATGTCGAAATCGAGCGCGCGGGCTGCGGAGTAGAGGTTGGCACCGTCGATAAACAGGCCGATACGCTCATTGGGATAAAATGTCATGG
>JBJHCI010000136.1:0-5973 GCA_050485925.1 Maricaulaceae bacterium | reverse complement strand
ACCCAGCATCGTGCATCACAAGCCGCGAAGGTGCATTACGCTGTTGATATATGTGATTGGATTCACTTGAGGGAAGCAGCCAACCGTAAACTCACGCACCATTTCTGAAAGTACCGGGCCCGCGCATAATAAATATTATGAGAAATCTAATAGTGCATCACGAGCCAGTACGGGCTGTTTCTAGACCGCGTCTGCGGTGAGAATCTCGCCAGACGCCTCGCTTATCACCAGTTTCAGCCCGTCATAGGCCGGCCGCACGCCGTCCGGGCAACGCGCCAGCAGCGCACGGTAATCGAGATCAATATGCATGTTGGTCAGGATGCCATTGTCGACACCCGCCCGGTCCAGCCAGGCCAGCGTCTGCGCCAGATGGGAATGGGACGGATGCGGCTTGTCGCGCAAAGCGTCGGCAATCCAGATGCTTACGCCCTCGATCGCCTCAAACGCGCTATCAGGCATGGTCAGGACGTCGGGCGTATAGGCCAGCGGGCCGATCCGAACCCCGCTGCATGGCACAGAGCCGTGATCCACTGTGAAGAAGCGGCCGTGTAGCCGTCCGCCCGCCCCGCCCAGCTCGAATGTGGCTTCGCCGGGCAGCACAACCGGCTCCAGAATCGGCGGATAGCCGGACCCTTGCGGCGTCTCGAAAATGTATCCGAAGCGCTCAAACAGCGCTTTATAAGCAAAATCAGCCATATAGGCGGGCAACTTCGCGCCGCGGCGATAGACGATCGCCCTGAGATCATCGATACCGTGCGACTGATCAGCATGATCGTGGGTGAAGGCCACACCATCGAGTTCCGTCGCGCCTTCACGTAGCATCTGGAACCTTAAATCTGGTGATGTATCAATGAGTAAGCGTGTTATCTTCACGCTGTCTACCAGCGCCGAAAGGCTTTCTGCGCGCTCCACCAACACAGAGCAGCGCGTGCGGTAATTCTTCGGCTCGGCCGGATCGCAAGCACCCCAGTCGCCATCCACGCGCGGCACACCGCCGGACGAGCCGCAGCCCAGTATGGTGATGCGTAAAAGCCCGCTCATGCAGGTACCGTGATGCGCTCAAACAGGGCAAGGCAGCTGGCGGTGGTGCGATGCGCAGTTTCCTCCACGCTCCAGCCCCGGATTTCCGCCAGTTTTTCAGCCACATGCGGCAGAAAGCTCGGCTCGTTGCGCTGCCCCCGGTGTGGCACGGGCGCAAGATACGGGCAGTCGGTCTCGATGATCAGTTTGTCGGCCGGCACGATATCGCGGAACACGGCGCGCACATCGTCGGCCTTCTTGAAGGTGATGATACCGGAGGCGGAAAACCACACGCCGAGCGCCGCTGCGCGCCGGGCGAGCTCCGCACCGCCCGTATAGCAATGCAGCAGGGCCTTGAACGCCCCCTTCCCCATTTCCTCTTCCAGCATGTCGGCCATTAGTTCGTCAGCCTCGCGGCAATGCAGGACGAGGGGAAGCCCGGTGCGCCGGGCCGCTTCGATATGGGCTTTCAGGCTCGCCACCTGTTGGTCCAGCGGGCTGTAATTATAGTGCAGGTCGAGCCCCGTCTCGCCGATCGCGACGAGCTTGGGGTGCCCCCCGGCCATGGCGATGAGATGATCGGCAGTAATCTCCGGCCGGTCCTTGGCGTGGTGCGGGTGCGCGCCGAGCGTGCACCAGACATCCGGCTGCGCTTCGGCGATGGCTTTTACCTGATCAAACTCGCCGAGGCGGCAGCAGATCGCGATGATGGGCGAGACACCGGCCGCGCGGGCCCGCTCCAGCACCGCGTCCAGATCCTCACCATATGTCTCGCCATGCAGATTGGCGTGGGAATCGATCAGCATCAGGACACCCCGTTTCAGGCAGATTGCCGCGCGGCGTCTTCAAGCAGGGAGAAGGCCGCCAACACGCTCTGTTTCGGGTCGAGATAGAGCGTTTCCGCCTCGCGTGCGAGGGCGGTGACCTTGCCCGATGCAGCCGCCCAGCGGGCCGCCGCATCATGATCACCGGCAAGCGCGGCCTCTCGCGCGCGCCGGGCTGATTGCGCGCTCATCATTTCAAACAGGGTTGCACGCTTGGCCTCTGACTCTTTAGCGCTTGCGGCGCTGGCCAGGCGATTGGCGACATTGCGGTCGAGGCGCGGCAGGGATTGCAGAGCCGCCTGCAGATCGGTGTGCAGACGCGCTGCCCCGCCACTGGCAAAAGCGAGCGCCCTGCCCGGCGCGCCTTGCGACATGTCTGCTGCGTTGCGTGCCTCTTCGGTGGACAATCCGTGTGCGGAAACCAGCCAGTCGGCGCACGCGGCCACCTCCTGCGGACGCAGGACCAGCTTGCGGCAGCGTGAGCGTATCGTCGGCAGGAGCCGCCCTGGCGAGGCAACCACGAGAATGAGCACTCCGCGTTGCGGTGGTTCTTCAAGAATCTTCAATAACGCATTGGCTGCATTATTGTTCATCTCATCCGCACTATCGACGATGGTGACGCGGAAGCCCCCTTCGGCTGCGCTGCGCGCGAAGAAGCCGGGTACCCTTCGCGCTTCCTCAATCGTGATCTCGGCTTTGAGCTTGCCGCGCTTGTCATCATATGGGCGACGTACCAGTAGCAGGTCCGGGTGAGACAGCGCCTCGATACGTCGCGCAACCGGATCATCGGGCTTGTGGGCTAGCGGGCGGGTGGGATCTTGCGAGGCACCAAGCAGCCGTCTGGCCATGCGCCAGGCGAGCGTCGCCTTGCCGACGCCCTTGGGCCCGCAGATCATCCAGGCATGATGCATCCGGCCAGACGCGATAGCGCGCGCCGCTGCCTCTTCCTCGGTCTCATGGCCAAACAGGGTGTGGACATGGCGCGGATGGGCAAGACCCGGCTCGGCATCGGGTTCGGGGATGGCATCATCGCTCATTGCGGCCACCCCAGACGGGTTTCGATCGCCTTCAAGGCGTCGGCCAGCACGGCATCTGGTGGCTGGCTCGCATCGATCACCACGCAGCGCTCCGGCTCTTCCTTTGCAATATCCAGAAAGCCCTGCCGCAAGCGTTCGTGGAAGGCGAGGCCCTTGCTTTCAAAGCGTTGCTCGTGGCCGCCGCGGGCTGCCGCCCTGTCGAGGCCGATATAGGGGTCGTCGATATCGAGGATCAGCGTCAGGTCCGGTGCAAAATCACCGAGGACCAGTTTGCGCAGCTCATTCAAGGTAGTGCGGTCAACGCCACCTGCGGCCCCCTGATACGCGGTTGTGGAATCGAAGAAGCGATCACATACAACCCAATGGCCTGCACCTAGCGCCCACTCAATGCGCCCTTCCACGTGCTCGTGGCGGGCGGCATATAGCAGTAGCGCTTCCGACAGCGGCCGCCAGCGATCTGCCCGCCCTTCGACCAAAAGCTTTCGTATCTCTTCGGCGCCTTTGGTCCCGCCGGGTTCCCGTGTACGGTCAACTACAATACCGCGCCTGCCAAGCGCTGCTTCCAGCCCGGTAGCCAGGGTGGACTTGCCTGTCCCCTCCCCGCCTTCCAGCGTGATGAAGCGCCCGCGTGCCACGCCCGCCCCTATCCCCTGATCAGGTTTACAAGCGCGCTCATCGCCCGCGAGACCACGCCCTGACGGTTGACGCTTTCAGCGGCCTCCAGCGGGTATTCAATCTCGCGCCCGCCCGGCAGGGTGACGATCAGCCGGGCGACCTGGTCGCCCTGCGCCACGGGGGCATGCAGCGGGCCGTCATAGACGATTTCCGCACGCAGGCCCTGACGCTCGCGCCGGTGCATGGCCGCACGCACCGGACCGGTGGTCCGCAAGGAAACCGCGCGCGACTGGCCCATATAGACCTGCGCTTCGCCAACAATGCGGCCCGGCCCGGCAAGATCGGCCATGATGAAGTCGGAAAAGGCCGCGCGCATCAGCCGCTCGGCCTCATTGGCCCGGTCACGCATCGTCTCCATGCCGTTGAAGACGATGATGCGGCGTTCATTGCCGCGCGCGGCCGAGGCGGTAAGGCCATAACCCGCCTCGCTGGTATAGCCGGTCTTCAACCCGTCCGCTCCGTCGAACACGCCCAGGAGCGGGTTGCGGTTGGCCTGACGGATGCCGTTATAGGTGAAAGTCGTCTCGCTATAGAGCCGGTAGAATTCAGGATGGGTGGAGATGATATGACGGGCGAGCCGTGCCAGATCCGCCGCCGAGACGACATGGCCTTCGGCCGTCAGCCCTGTGGAATTGACGAAATTCACCGTTTCAAGGCCGAGCTCGCGTGCGCGTCGGTTCATCATGTCGGCAAAGGCCTCCTCGCTGCCGCCGAGTGCCTCGGCGACCACGATGCAGGCATCATTGCCGGACTGAACGATGATGCCGCGCAGGAGATCATCCACGCGCGCGCGGCTATTGACCTCCAGGAACATGGTGGAGCCGCCGGAGGCCGCCCCGCCCTCGCGCCAGGCGCGCACACTGACAGGCAATTCGTCGTCAAGCGACAGCGTACCGGCTTCCAGCGCCTCGAACACCATCAGCGCGGTCATCAGCTTGCTCATGGACGATGGCGGCATGGGCACGTCGCCATCCTTGGAGAACAGGATTTCGCCCGTGTCGAAATCCATTATCACCGCGTGGCTGGCGCGTGTCTCGAATACCCCTTCCTGCGCGTGAGCCGCGTCCATGAACAGGACAAGGCAGGACAGAACGGCAAGCAGACGGGCCATCACACAACTCTCCGCGACCGGCAGGAACAAGGGGCAGTCCATAAAACCGTGCGCCGGGCGGAACGTCCAGTGATGCTAGCGGTTCGCCGCACCTGCGCGGGCGGCAGGCGCGCGGCGCTGGACGAAGCCGGACACGGCGGCGCGGTCGCGCGGGTCCGCCGGGCCGAAGGCTTCGACGCGGACGTCGGCAAGGCCGTGTTCCACGAATTCCAGCGCCTCCGCAGCCGCCCGGCTGAGATCGATGATCCGGCCGTCCACGAACGGCCCGCGGTCATTGATCCGCACGATCACGCTCACTCCGGTATCCAGCCGTGTAACACGCGCAAGGCTCGGCATGGGAAGGCTGGGATGAGCGGCAGTGAGCGCATCCATATCATACACCTCGCCATTGGCCGTCAGGCGCCCGTGGAAGCGTTCGCCATACCAGGAGGCGACCCCCTCCTCCACATCGCGCGCAGGCCCTGCAAGAGGGTCTGGAGCGGGCGCGCCGGCTATCGGCACGATCGAGGTGGCGGGCTGTGTGGTACGCGCCAGCTCCGGCTCCGGCGCGCTCGCACCATGCGCCGAACATGCTGCCAGCAAGGCGGCCATCGCCATCAAGACTGCGGTGCGAAAGTCCATGACGGGGTGCGCCTGATGCTGCTACGTGGAGCTCGCCAATAAACCAGCCCGCGCAGCTGCAGGCAATCATGTAGCGTCGGCGCTATTGGCAATTTTCCTGAGGCGGCGATCTTCGCCTGCGAACTGGAGGTCCGTGCGCCGGCGGCGGTCGGGACCGGTATAGATCTTCGACCGGATAAAAGGGCGCGGGGAATTGATGACCTGGGCGATACGCGCCCACAGATCGCGCGCCGTCACCGGTTTTACACAGATCTCCGTCACCCCGGCATCCCGCGCCTCGATGACGCGGCTGCGCTCAGTATACCCAGTGACCATGATGATGGGGATCATGTGGCGACTATGATCGCTGCCGGTGCGCAGCAGGCGCGTGAACTCGATCCCGTCCAGCATTGGCATGCTGTAGTCGAGCAGGATGAAGTCATAACTGACCGAGCGCAGCAGTTCCAGCGCGTCGGCTCCGTTGCGAGCATCCTCAATGTGGCGGATGCCGAAACCGTTCAACATGGTACGCAGGATATGCGCCATGTGATTATTGTCTTCAACAATCAGAACACGCAGATTTTCCAGTCGGTTGCGCTGATCGCTGTTCATCTAATCCTGCATGCATGGCTTGACGCGTAAACCTAGCCGGACATTGGTAAATTATACCTTGGCGAGAATGTTCACACACTGCACCGGATTCAGT
>JBJHCI010000135.1:5246-6012 GCA_050485925.1 Maricaulaceae bacterium | reverse complement strand
CCGGGGATGGAGCTGTCGCTTTTCTCGCGCGACGTGATCGCCATGGCGACCGCCGTCTCCCTCTCCCACAACATGTTTGATGCCGCGATCTGCCTTGGCGTGTGCGACAAGATCGTGCCGGGCCTGCTGATCGGCGCGCTGCGCTTTGGCCATCTGCCGGTGCTCTTCCTGCCCGCCGGGCCGATGCCTTCGGGTCTTCCCAACGACAAAAAGGCTGAAGTCCGCCAGCTCTTTGCGCAAGGCAAGGTGGGGCGCGACCAGCTATTGGAGGCAGAGAGCGCGAGCTATCACAGCCCCGGCACCTGCACCTTCTATGGCACGGCGAACTCGAACCAGATGATGATGGAGATTATGGGCCTGCATGTGCCGGGTTCCGCCTTCATCAATCCCGGCACGCCCTTGCGCGAGGCCATGGTGAAGGCGACGGCGAAGCGCGTGGCGAAGATCACCGCACTTGGCAGCGATTACCGCCCGCTGGGCGAGGCGATTGATGCGCGCGCCATTGTCAACGCCATTGTCGGCCTGCACGCGACCGGCGGATCGACCAACCACACCTTGCATCTCGTCGCCATCGCGCGCGCCGCCGGGCTCATCATCAACTGGGATGATTTTGACGATCTCTCGCGCGTCACCCCGCTGCTGACGCGCATCTATCCCAATGGCAAGGCGGACGTGAACCATTTCCACGCGGCGGGCGGCATGGCCTTTCTGGTGCGCGAACTGCTGGAAGCCGGCCTCTTACATGGCGATGTGCTCACCTTGGGCG
>JBJHCI010000135.1:0-5236 GCA_050485925.1 Maricaulaceae bacterium | reverse complement strand
ACCCTTCCTGGAGGGCGATGCCCTCGCCTTCCGACCGGCAGCGCCGACAAGCCTCGACATGGACGTGTTGCGCCCGGCCTCTGATCCCGTGGCGAAGGACGGGGGCTTGCGCGTTCTCGACGGCTCGCTCGGACGCGCTGTGATCAAGGTGTCGGCCGTGAAGCCCGAGCACCGTGTGGTCGAAGCCCCTGCCCTCGTCTTCGACAATCAGGACGCCATGCTCGCCGCGTTCAGGCAAGGAAAGCTGGAGCGCGACTGCGTGGTCGTGGTGCGTTTTCAGGGGCCGATGGCCAACGGCATGCCGGAGCTGCACAAGCTGACCCCGGCGCTGGGCGTGTTGCAGGACAAGGGCTTCAAGGTCGCGCTTGTCACTGACGGGCGCATGTCCGGCGCAAGCGGCAAGGTGCCCGCTGCCATCCATTTGAGTCCAGAAGCGCTGGCGGGCGGCATGATCGGCAAACTGCGCGATGGCGATGTGATCTGTGTCGATGCCGACAATTGCCGTCTCGGCGTGCGGGTGGACCCAAGCGAACTCGCCGCGCGCGACGCCGCGAACTGTGACTTCACCGCCAGCCATTCCGGCCTTGGCCGCGAACTCTTCGCGGGTATGCGCTCACAGGTTTCCACCGCAGAGGAAGGCGCCATGGCCCTGCCAGGCCTTAACGAACCCGCCGGACAGAATGAGAAGGTGCGCGCATGACCCCGCCCAGCCTGCAATCCGTCATCGACGCCGCGAGCGTCATCCCGGTCCTCACCGTTGAGAGCATCGAGACTGCCGCTCCGCTGGCACGCGCGCTCGCCGCAGGCGGGCTGAAAGTGATCGAGCTGACCTTGCGCACAGCCATCGCGCTTGACGCGATGAAGGCCATGCAGGATGCCGCGCCGGACCTGATCGTCGGCATGGGTACGGTGCGCACGCCCGACGATGCGGCGAAATCCGCGCGCGAAGGCGCGGCCTTTCTCGTCAGCCCCGGCCTGACACCTGCGCTGGGCGACGCGATGCTGGCCACCGGTCTTGCCTGCCTGCCGGGTGTTGCCACCGCTGGCGAGGCGATGGCCGCGCGCGAGCAGGGCTTTGAGGTGCTCAAATTCTTCCCGGCAGAGCCTGCAGGCGGGATCGCCTATCTGAAAGCCCTCGCGGGGCCGTTGCCGGATGTCCGCTTTTGCCCCACCGGCTCTATCAGCCGGGAGCGCGCGCCGGACTATCTCGCCCTGCCCAACGTGGTGTGTGTCGGTGGCTCGTGGATCGCGGACACCCAGGACATTGCCGGCGGCAACTGGGCCGCCATCACCGCCAATGCCCGCGCCGCTCAAGCGATGAAGCGGTAGGATAGCCCTAAGCCGTTACCTTGGCAGGAACGGCACCTTCAGCAGCGACGAGGCGCAGCGCGATCTGGCCATGAGCGCCGAAATCGGCAATCGCCGACGCCCCGATAGAGGCTTCATGAACACCGGTGGCTGCGCCGGTAGAGATGTAGTCACCGTCCTTAAGCGCGACGCCGCGCGCCCGGCACAACTCCACGAGGAAGCACAGCGCGCCGAGCGGCCCGCCGGGGATCGTGCCCGCGCTCGCCTCGCCCACGGTCACACCACCAATGGCCACGCGGGCAGGCAGGGTTTCAGGTGCGATTGACTGCCAATCCGCTATCTCTGCGCCGACTATCAGCCCATTATTATTGCCAAAATCGCTGACGACGGACATGGGGCCCAGATCATTGATACCCGCAAACGGGCTGGAGGCGATCTCCACCCCGATATGCAGGGCGGCAACGATTTGCGACACGCTCTCCGGCGTGACGGGAAGGGCGTCATCCAGTCCGGACTTCAGGCGGAAGACGAATTCTGCCTCGATCGCCGCAAACCCGTTTGCGAACACCGGCATGGCGTGAACCAGCCCCGGACGGTCCTCAACGATCTGGCGCGCAAAGATCGGCCCTGCAAGGCGCTCGGCCCCTGCCTTAGAGCGAAAGCCGGGTGGAATCATGCCGATCTTCCAGCCCGACACAGCGTCATTCCACGCGGCGATGGAGCGATCCTGCACGCCATAGGCCTCAGCCAGCGTTTCCGGCAGCAGGCCGGGAAAATCCTTCAGCGCCGCGCCTTCGCGGCGCGCCGCAACGAACGCAGCCGATATGGCCTCAATATTCAAATTGCGAGCCATCAATGGCGCGTTCCTTGTTCTGCCTGCCCCGAATCCGCTGCTCGGGCGCAAGCGGTTTTTATCTCTCTTGCGGTTTTGCGCATTGAGGGCTTCCGTCAACGGCATAGAGCCGTTAGGCTGTCCCCATGGTAACCGGTGTCATTATAGGCCATACTTACGAACACCGGCACAGATGGCAAGCCCGATTTGCAAATCAGGTGATTTTGCGCCGGGCCCGAAAATAACGATGATGCTTCCAGTCCGGGATAACGGGCGGGAGCGGGAGGAGACGACAATGCGCAAGTATTTTGCTGGCATAGCCGCCATGGCCCTTCTGGCTGCGTGCTCACCCGATCCGGCCATCAACGGGACTGAAGAGACTGCAGCCCCGCCCCCTGCCCCGGCCAGCGAACGCGCTGATCGCGCGCGCACGCCCGAAGAACAGGCCGCCGCCGCGCTGGCCGCCGCCGCGACCCGCCCTGACCGGGTCCCGGCCGCGCCGGACATTCACCCCTTGAGCGATGAGCCTGCACCCTGGTTTGTCGAACCCGGTGACATTCCCGCCTTTCCGGGCGCGGAAGGGTTCGGCCGTTATGCAATCGGCGGGCGCGGAGGCCGAGTCTTCAAGGTCACCAATCTCAACGATTCCGGCCCGGGCTCGTTACGCGAAGCGGTGGAGGCGGAAGGTCCGCGCATCGTGATCTTTGATGTTGATGGCATTATCCAGCTGGAAAGCCCGCTGATCGTCCGCAATGACTTCATCACCATCGCCGGCCAGAGCGCGCCGGGCGGCGGGATCACGCTGCGCGACTATGACCTGACCATCAACGCCAACCATGTCATCGTGCGTCATATCCGCTCGCGCATGGGTAGCGAGTCCGGTCACGAGGATGACGCCATTTCCATCCGGGGCGGCCAGCACATTATCGTGGATCATGTCTCCGCAAGCTGGGCCATCGATGAAAACCTGTCCGCCTCCCAGAGTTTCAATCCCGAACGTGGAGGCAATCACCTCTCCTATGTCACCGTGCAATGGTCCATTATCTCCGAAGGGCTCTACGATGCAGGCCATGAAAAGGGCGACCGGGCCTATGGAAGCCTGATCCGGGGCAGCCATGGCGCGCGCTATTCCTGGCTGAACAATCTGTGGGCGCACAATCATTCGCGCATGCCGCGCGTGGGCAATTATGCGACGCCCTATATGGATCCGGAGGGCGTGCTCTTCGATTTCCGCAATAATGTCTTCTACAACTGGGGACACGGCGCGGAGACCGATTTCTGGAACTGGACGCCCGCCCGCGACACGTTCGACTACAGCGCGGCGCAAGGCCTCGTCAGCGACATGCTCTATGGCCGCGAGGGCTTTGACTATCACTACGCTGCGGGTACCGATCTCGATCCGGCCTCGGTCGCGCGCTACAACTTCATCAACAATGCCTATGTGCAGGGCCCGCAAACGCTGGGGCCGGTCATCTTCTACATGCGTAATGTGACGGGGCGGGCCTTCTTCGAGGGCAACACTATTGATGGCCAGCTCCTGCCCCAGCTCAATATCGTCCGCTCAGCCGCGCCGGACCGCACCTTCGTGGACCGTGCTTTCGATGTGGGTGAGGTAACGACCGTCTCAGCAGAAGACAGCTATGAGCGCGTGCTGGCACGCGCCGGGGCGTCCTTCTACCGCGATGCCATTGATGCGCGCGTGATCGAGGAAGTACGCACCCGCACCGGCTTCATTCCCGACAGCGCGGACGATGTCGGCGGCTGGGTGGCCGTGACACAGGGCGAGCCGCGCGCCGATTCCAATGGCGACGGTATTCCAGATGACTGGCTTATCGCGCAGGGTATTGACCCGGAAGAGCCAAGCCGCGCCAATGAGGTGGGCGAAGACGGCTATACGCTGATCGAGCGCTGGCTCAACAGCCTCGCGAACTAGGGAGCAGTCCATGGCCAGGCTGACGTGGCGGGCGGTGACGGGCGGGCTGGCAGCGGGCAGCGCGCTGGCCCTGGGCGCGTGCGGGGATGTGCTCTCCCGACCGCTCTTCTCCTCCGATACCCATTCCAGCGATTATCCTACCGTCGCGGCGGTACGCGAGATGAGCCGCCTCCTGGAAGAACGTTCTGACGGACGGCTTTCGATACGGATCTATTCGGGCGGGCAGCTTGGCTCCGAACGCGACACGCTGGAACTGACCGTGTTCGGTGGCCTCGACATGAACCGGGTCAATCTCGCCCCGCTGAACGCCTTCGCGCCGGAAACAGTCGTGCTGTCTTTGCCCTTCGTCTTTGAGTCCGAAGACCATATGCGCCGGGCGATTGACGGCGCGCCGGGCCGGGCCGTGCTGGATGCGCTGGAACCGCACGGGCTTGTCGGCCTGTGCTTCTACGATTCCGGTGCGCGCAGCTTCTACAATACGCGCCGCCCCATCCGCACGCCGGACGATATGCGCGGCCTCAAGATCAGGGTGCAGAACTCCGATCTTTACGTGTCGCTGGTCGAGGCGCTCGGCGCGAACGCCACGCCGATGGATTTCTCGGAAGTCTATCAGGGCCTGATGCAGGGCGTGATCGACGGGGCGGAGAACAATTGGCCGTCCTACGAGACCACGCGCCATTTCGAGACCGCCCGCTTCTTCAGCGTCACCGGGCATGTCATGGCGCCTGAGGTGCTGGTGATGAGCGCGCGGCGCTGGCATGCCCTGTCCGACACCGACAAGGCGCTCGTACGTACCTGCGCGCGTGAAAGCGTGCCCTATATGCGTGCCCTTTGGGATGCACGCGTGGAAGGTGCGCGCGAGCGGATCATCGCATCAGGCGTCGAGGTGAATGAGGTGAACAATATCGCCGAGTTTGCCGAACGCATGGCCCCGGTCTGGGCGCGTTTCGTGACCACACCCGCCCAGCAGCGCATCTTGTAGCGCGCCTGCCAGACTGTCGACGAGGGCGAGGCTGCTGGGAGGGGCGGGGGGAGCACACAGGATAGCCGCTGACGTGGTGAGTGGTGAGTGGCGAGTGGCGAGTGATGAGTGGTGAGTGGTGAGTGGTGAGTGGTGAGTGGGGCAACTGTTCCTCTGTATGCTGCATCCGCCCCCCGCTGCC
>JBJHCI010000134.1:0-6036 GCA_050485925.1 Maricaulaceae bacterium | reverse complement strand
GGGTGGGCACCAAGCTGCGCCTCGCCATCGATACCGGCGTTGTCGACACGGTCGGCATCGATCTGGTTGCCATGTGCGTCAATGACGTGCTGGCGCAGGGTGCCGAGCCGCTTTTCTTTCTCGATTATTTCGCGACCGGCAAGCTCGATCCCGCGCGCGGCGCGGACATCGTGAAGGGCATTGCCGCCGGGTGCCGTCTGGCGGGCTGCGCGCTCATTGGCGGGGAAACGGCTGAAATGCCGGGCATGTATGAGGGCGAGGATTTCGACCTGGCTGGCTTTGTGGTAGGCGCGGCGGAACGTGGCAATCTCCTGCCGCGCGAAGCGGATATGATCGCCGGTGACGTACTGATCGGGCTGGCGTCTTCCGGGCCGCATTCGAACGGCTATTCCCTGATCCGCCGCGTGATCGATCATGCGGGCCTCAAGTTCGACAGCGAGGCCCCCTTCGCGCCGGGCAGGAAGCTCGGCGAAGCGCTGCTAGAGCCGACCCGCATTTACGTCAAATCGCTGATGCCGCTGGTGCGCGCTGGCAAGATCAAGGGCCTCGCCCATATCACCGGCGGCGGGATCACCGAGAACACGCCGCGCATGCTGCCCGATCACTTAAGCTTCGATGTCGATTACAACAGCTTTGAGCGCCCGGCCGTGTTCCGCTGGCTGGAGAACGCAGGCGGTATCGCAGAAGACGAAATGCGCCGCACCTTCAATTGCGGGATCGGCATGATCGCCGCTGTCGCCGCCGAAGACGCAGACGATGTGCTCACTGCTCTGACCGACGCAGGCGAGACGGCGTCCATCATCGGCCATCTGACCGCAAAATGAGTGGCAAGACGCCGATCGCCGTCCTCATCTCCGGGCGCGGCTCGAATTTGCAATGCCTGATCGACGCTTGTGCCGCTGAGGACTATCCCGCGCGCATTGTCGCCGTGATCTCCAACCGCCCCGACGCCTATGGGCTGGAGCGGGCGAAGGAAGCGAACATTCCCGCCATCGCCATCGACCACAAGGCCTATGACACCCGCGAGAGTTTTGAAGCCGCGCTGGACGCTGCCTTGCGAGAGGCGGGAGCCGAATTTGTCTGCCTTGCCGGCTTCATGCGCATCCTGACACCGGACTTTGTGAATGCCTGGGAAGGCCGGATGATCAATATTCACCCGTCCTTGCTGCCGAAATTCAAGGGCGTGGATACCCATGCCCGCGCGATTGAGGCGGGCGAGACAGAGCATGGCTGCACGGTCCACTGGGTGACGCCCGGCATGGATGAAGGCCCCACAATCGCACAGGCCCGCGTGCCGGTCCTCCCCGACGACACACCCGAAACCCTCGCCGCACGTGTGCTGGTGGAAGAGCACCGGCTCTACCCTGAGGCGCTGAAACTGGCTTTGGAAAAAGGCGCAAGCCATCGCTGACGACATTATCCTTGATGAGAGCCTGATCACCGAGCGCTTCGTGAAAGCGTCCGGGCCGGGCGGTCAGCATGTGAACACAACCGCCAGCGCGGTCCAGCTGCGCTACGATGTCAGCGCCAGCGCCCTGCCCCCGGCCATAAAGCAGCGCCTCGCACGTCTTGCCGGAAGCCGCATGACACAGGACGGCGTGCTGGTACTGCAGGTGGACACGCACCGCTCTCAGGAGCGAAATCGCGCCGAGGCCCGCACCCGCCTTGTGGATCTGATCAAACAGGCCAGCCGCAAGCCCAAGCCACGCATCAAGTCGCGCCCATCGCTGAACTCGATCAAGCGCCAGAAGGACGCCAAGGCGAAGAAGGGCCAGACCAAGGCGTTCAGGAAAAAGCCGGGGCTGGATTAGGGGGCTCACCCCTCCAGCAATCTTGCCCCAGGCCCTTCGCTTCCCAGCGTGTCACCCGGATTGCGCAAGGGGCAAGCCGTCATGGACAGGCAGCCGCAGCCAATGCAACCCTCCAGCTCGTCCTTCAGCCGGGTCAGCGCATTGATGCGCGCCTCCAGCGCGGCCTTCCACTTCGCAGACAGCTTCGCCCAGTCGGCCGCGTTGGGTGTGCGCCGGGCCGGTAGCGCATCGAGCGCGGTCGCGATTTCAGAGAGCGGCACGCCGGCGCGCTGGGCGACGCGGATCACCGCCACCCGCCGCAACATGTCGCGGCCATAGCGACGCTGATTGCCACCGGTCCGGCTGCTGGCGATCAGGCCTTTTCTCTCGTAGAAATGAAGGGTCGAGACGCTCACCCCGGCGCGCGCGGCCAGTTCGCCCACGCTTAACGCCCGCACCGGTTTCGCCTGTTTCATGGACGACATGTCATTTGCCTTTGACCTCAACTAAGGTTGAGATTTTATCCATGCCGCCTCAGACGCGAAACCGCAAGAGGAGGCATCAAGATGCAACAGATTTTCCCCGATCTCTGGCAGACCCGTACCGAATATCCTATCGCGGAAGCGCCGGAGGTCGCCACCCACGCCTATCTGCTGAAAACCCCGAAGCACAATGTTCTGCTCTATTCCACCGGACATGACGGGGAGATCGCGGCCATCAGCGAACAGGGCGGTATCAGCCACCAGCTTCTCAGCCATCGTGACGAGGTTGGCCCGGCCCTTGTGCAGATCCGCGAACAGCTAGGTGCCAAACTGGTCTGTCACGAGCTTGAAGTGGATGCGGTGCGCGGCGTTGCCCCGGTAGATATCGCCCTTAGTGGCGAGGAGAGCACGGTGGCAGGGCTGACGGCAATCCTGACGCCCGGCCATACCGGCGGCAGCGTCTGCTATGTCTACGACTCTCCGTCAGGCAAACGCTATCTGTTCACCGGCGACACGGTGTTCTGGGGAGGTGGGGGGTGGACGGCGGTAGCCTTTCCGGCCGAAGGCGGCGGCGTGCACGCGCTGACCGCGAGCCTGATGAAGCTCAAGGCGCTGGAACCCGATGTGGTGATCTCTTCAGCGAGCTCCGGTGCCTATCCGTTCAAGCTGATGGGGCCGGGCGAATGGCACGCGGCGCTGGACGAGGCAGCCCGCCGCCTTGAAAAAGCAGCCTGAACGGGTGCCTCATCGGGCTCGAACTATTACATGAGCCGTCTCAATCACCGGGGGCCCGACGCCGGCCCCGAACCGGAAAAGTCCGCATGTTCCGCTTTTTTGAATCCCGCATTGATCCCTTCCCCGCGACGGAGCCGGAGGCACCGCCCAAAAGCCTTCTGGGCTTTGTGGCCCATTACACACGGCCCGTCTGGCCGTGGCTGGTGACGCTGTCGGTGCTGACCGCGATCCTGTCGGTGTTCGAGGTGGTGTTCCTCGGCTTTCTCGGCACGCTGGTAGACTGGCTGGCCGCAGCCGACCGGGAGACATTGTTTGAGGAGCACGGGGCAGGCCTCCTCGCCATGGCGGCCTTCGTGCTGATCGGGTTTCCGCTTCTGGTGCTGTTCAACTCGCTAATCACGCACCAGACGATCTTTGGCAATTTCCCGATGCTCGCGCGCTGGTTGACCCACCGCTACATCCTTGGCCAGTCCATGGCCTTCTTTCAGGACGAGTTTGCGGGCCGGGTGAGCCAGAAGGTGATGCAGACCGCGCTCGCCGTACGCGAAACCGTGATGAAGGTGCTCGATATCTTCGTCTATGTGGTCGTCTATTTTGCCGGCGCGCTGGTGCTGGTGGGCGGGGCCGAGCCCTTCCTGATGGTGCCGCTGGTGCTATGGCTGGCCGGCTATATCTGGCTTCTGGTCCACTTCATTCCGCGCCTGCGCGACATCTCCATGAAGCAGGCCGACGCGCGCGCGGAAATGACCGGCCGGGTGGTCGACAGCTACACCAATATCCAGACCATCAAGCTGTTTGCCCATGCGCGGCGCGAAGAGGGCTATGCACGCGATGCGATGAGCGGCTTCATGGGCACGGTCTACAAGCAGATGCGCCTCGTCACCGGGCTCTACACGCTTCTGCAAACGCTCAACGCCGTGCTGCTGGTCGCTGTCACCGCCGCCACGATTGTCGCCTGGCAGATGGGTCTGGTGGGGCTGGGTGTGGTCGCGGTCGCGGTCGCCATCGTGATGCGTATCCGCGCCATGTCTGACTGGATATTGTGGGAGACGGCCGGGCTGTTTGAAGCCGTCGGCACGATACAGGACGGCATCAACACCATCGCGCAGGAACAGGCGATTCGGGATGCGCCGGACGCGAAACCGCTGGAGGTGACGCATGGCGCGATCCGGTTTGAAAACATCTCTTTCCATTATGGCAAGGAGGCGGGCGTGATTGACGGGCTGAACCTTGATATCGCGCCGGGTGAGAAGGTGGGGCTGGTTGGCCGGTCGGGGGTTGGCAAGTCCACCCTCGTCAATCTGCTCCTGCGCTTTTACGAGCTGGAGGGCGGGCGCATCACGATTGACGGGCAGGATATCTCGCAGGTCACACAAGACTCGCTGCGCCGCCAGATCGGCATGGTGACGCAGGACACCTCCCTGCTGCACCGCTCGATCCGGGACAATATCGCCTATGGCTCGGCGGACGCCGACGATGCAGCCGTGATGGAAGCGGCCCGCCGGGCGCAGGCCGACGCCTTCATCCCGGACCTTTCCGATATTGACGGACGCGCCGGATATGACGCGCATGTGGGCGAGCGGGGCGTGAAGCTTTCCGGCGGCCAGCGCCAGCGCATCGCGATTGCCCGCACCCTCCTGAAAGACGCCCCCATCCTCGTGCTGGATGAGGCAACCTCTGCGCTGGATTCCGAAGTGGAAGCCGCCATCCAAGGCCAGCTCTACCAGCTGATGGAGGGCAAGACCGTCATCGCCATCGCCCACCGGCTGTCCACCATCGCCATGCTGGACCGGCTGGTGGTGATGGAGGCGGGCCGCATCATCGAACAGGGCAGCCATGACGAACTTCTGGCGAAAGACGGCGTCTATGCCCGCCTGTGGAAGCGCCAGTCCGGCGGTTTCCTGAATGTGGATGGGCCGGACTTTTCGGTTGCGGCGAAGTAGGGATTGAACCCAAAAAAGCCCGGCATCACTGCCGGGCTTTTCGTGTCTCGCGCAGGAGTAGTGGTTAGCCCACCAGTTCCAGACCGGAGAAGAAGAAGGCGATCTCGACAGCCGCCGTTTCCGGCGCATCAGAGCCGTGCACCGAATTCGCTTCGATGGATTCGGCAAACAGCTTGCGGATCGTGCCTTCATCGGCATTGGCCGGGTTGGTGGCGCCCATGACGGTGCGGTATTTCGCAATCGCATCTTCGCCTTCGAGAACCTGCACGACAACCGGGCCGGAAATCATGAAGGAAACGAGACCGTTGAAGAAGGGGCGCTCACGGTGCACGCCGTAGAAGGTCTCGGCCTGGGCCTTGGTCATGTGGATGCGCTTCTGGGCGATGATGCGAAGGCCCGCCTCCTCGATCACGGCGTTGATCTTGCCGGTGAGGTTACGCTTGGTGGCGTCAGGCTTGATGATCGAGAAAGTGCGTTGCAGCGCCATGGTTCTTGTATCCCTTTGGTGAAAGCTGGGGAGGTATGGTTGGCGCGGCTTATAGCGGCGCTTTTACCGCCTCACAAGGCATGCTACGCGGCGTTCCATGCTGCACATCAACGACCTCACCTACCGCATTGAAGGGCGCGTCCTGTTCGAGCAGGCAACGCTCTTCCTGCCGGCCAAAACCAAGATGGGTCTGGTCGGGCGCAACGGCACCGGCAAGTCCACGCTTTTAAGGCTGATCCGCGGCGAGGCGAGCCCGGAGACGGGCGATATCCGCATCCAGCCGGGTATGCGCATGGGCAGCGTGGAGCAGGAAGCGCCCGGCGGACCGATCTCGATCATCGACTTCGTGCTGGCCGCCGATACCGAGCGCGCGAGCCTGCTGGCTGAGGCCGAAACGGCGACCGACCCGACCCGCATTGCCGACATCCAGACGCGCCTGGCCGATATCGATGCGCATTCAGCCGAAGCGCGCGCGGGCGCGATCCTGCACGGGCTGGGCTTTTCCAATGCCGGCGACACACAGCAGATCATCAGCCTCTGGCAGCAAGTGGCACAACACTTCAGGGCAAGGGATTTCAGCGCCTGTGGCGGTATCGGCG
>JBJHCI010000133.1:0-6043 GCA_050485925.1 Maricaulaceae bacterium | reverse complement strand
ATGCAGCCCCTTGGCGTCAATCACCTCGCCCGCGCTAACGGCGGAGAGATCGCCCATGGCGGCGAAGCGGCCATTTTTAATGGCGATGTCGGTCTCTGCCCGTCCGGCATGACTGACGACCGTTCCCCCACGCACGATAAGGTCATAGCTGGTGCTCATGCCGCTTTCTCCGCTCTGAGAAGGTTTTCCGCCGCTGCCAGAACCGGCGCGAGCGGCAGATCTGTCAGCAGGCTGGTCGCGGACTGCTTCAGCCGCTCCCGGTCGCGATCATCCGCCGTGCCGCCCGCTCGAACCGAAGCCGTACGCTGACCCCACGGCCCGTATATGCGCTCATCTGTCGGGCCGAAAAGGCCGAGCGTGGGCGCGCCCGCCGCTGCGGCCATGTGCATCAGCCCGCTATCATTGCCCACAAACAGGCTTGCACCCTCAAGGCAGGCACCGGTCTCCTGCAGGTCAAGCTGGCCGGTAAAATCCAGCGTACGCGCCGGATCAAGGTGTTGCGCCACCGCGCGCGTGGTTGACTCATCACCCGGCCCGCCCAACAGCACGACATGCGCCCCGTCCAGCACCGCTCCGGGCGCGGTAATCGCACGGGCCAGCGCCGCGAAACTGTCCGGCGGCCATTCCTTGAAGCGAGCCGCCGCAGCCGGAGCGAGCGCCAGCACCGGACCGCCGGGCATCAAGGCCCGCGCGCGCGCGCGGGCCAGCTCATCCAGCCAGAGGACAGGCGAGGGGGCGGGCGTCACACCAAGGAAGGCCGCCGCCTCCTCGACCCGGTGAACCGCGCCATCATTGCCGGGCCAGTTGCGCTTGACCCGCTTTTCCCGCGCGGCAAGGAACCAGCTCGTCGCGCTTTCCCGCAGGTCAATGACCAGGTCCCAGCGGGCCGTGACAGTCTGCCGCCACAAGTCCAGCCAGTGCCGGCCGCCCGGCTTCTTGGCCATCACGATAACGCGCTCCAGCCCCGGCACGGCCCGGAAGAGCGGGGCGGCCAGCGGCCCGCACGCAATCGTCACACGCGGGTCGGGCCGCGTGCGCAGCACGTGGTCCAGAACACCTGAGGACAGAACCGCATCGCCAATACGGGTCGCGGTGATGAAAAGGATGCGGGTCATGCGTGCTGGCTTAGCGCAGAGCGGGGCCGCTCGCCAGTTCGGCTAGCCGTCGCTCAATACAACCGCCTCAGCGAGGCCAAAGAGCGCATTGCTCGCCTCGAAAAGCGCCCCAACCAGTATGAACCCTTCCTGCAGCGTCGCATCCTGATTTGCAAAATGGTTCTCGAAATCCTTGTGAATAATAAACTCCATGTGGTTCTTCAGTATGTCGAAATCACGAAAGAACGCATGCACGATACTGGCATCAGGCCATTTCAGATCATGCAACGACTCCCTGTGTTTTTCATACTGACCACCCCGTATGGATGTCTGATGTGTTGCGAAATGCCTTATCAGTATATCTCGATAGGCAACAACATGCTCTGTTAATTCCAAACCCGATGAACGCCATTTTTCTATATCATTTTTCTTTTCAGCCAATATATGCTGCTCCATAGCATGTGATGAAATCGCAATAAACTTATCTTTTATAACATCAATGCCTATAATGAAGTTTATTTTTCCGTCCAGATCAGCGCGCAAGCTTGGTGAACACTTGAGAACCTTGTCGAGCAGCTTGCCCGGCTTGTTGATATCGCGTCGCCGGGCACTGTTTTCCGCAACATTCCAGAACTTTTCCACCAGGCTGGCTATCCCGTCTCCAGGAACGCCGAAATATTCCGGCCTCAGCAGGTGTTTTATGTTGTCCGGCAAGTGGTACCGGTCGAACTCGGTATATCGATACCGGCTCCTGTCCGCGAACGGCCCAGGCTTTTTCTTCCCCAACGGTCCCAAACGCGCCATCATTCCCCCCAACACCCGCCAATCCGGCAGCCGCGTGACGTTAAGGATGCAATAACGGTGGGGCAAATCCGAAACGGGTCTGCACCGCACAGGGCTTGCTCATGCGTGACACCTGCGCCACATCTCGGACATGGACAGTCCCGATTTCCTCACCCGCCTTTCCCGCCGCGCCGTCATTTCGATAACCGGGCCGGAGGCACGCGATTTTCTCCAACGTGTGGTGACCCATGGCCCGCAGGGCACGGAGCCGGGCCGGGCCATGGCATCAGCGCTTCTCACGCCGCAAGGCAAGGTGCTGGCGGATCTTGTCTTCTTCGATAACGACGCGGACGGGCTCTTCGTCGACGTGCCCGCGGGCGAGGCCGAAAGCCTGCTCAAGCGCTTCACGCTCTACCGGCTGCGCGCGAAAGCCGAACTGGCACTGCGCACCGATCTCGCCGTAGCCGCCGCGAACGGCACTTCGGGCACCGCGCAACTGGAACACACCGCCCTGTCAGCTGCGCCTGACCCGCGTGATCCCCGCCTGGGCATACGCGCCATTATCGCCGATGCCGCCAGCCTGCCAGATGCCACGGAATACCATGATCGCGCGCGCGCCTCATGCATCGTGCCAGAACTGGGAGCCGATTACGGCCCGGGCGAGTATTTCTCCAGCGATGTGAACCACGACCTCAACCACGCCATCAACTACCGGAAGGGCTGCTTCGTGGGCCAGGAAGTGGCCAGCCGGATGCATCGCAAGGGCGGGGTCAGGAAGCGCACTGCGCGGCTGACGGCAGAGGCCCCGCTCACCCCCGGGACGGCGGTTCTGGGCGGGGAGGTGCCACTGGGCGAGGTACTTGGCGTTTACGGGCTGGACGCCCTGTGCATGATCCGGGTCGACCGGCTGGAACAGGCATTGGCCGATGGCATGGCTCTAACGGCCAATGGCATGCACGCGCAGATAAACTTGCCGCACGGCACATGAAAAATTGCCATTAGGCCATCCTGCGGGCTTGCGCGGGCTTATGGGCGGTTTATCAAGCGCGAATAGCCGCACCGGCGGATAGCACGCAGGCGGCAGGGGACGCGGATGACGGCGGACAGAGACGCGATCGTGGAACGCATAAGGGCCTATGCGCACAGCTTTGGCCAGCCGCGCGAGGACAGGCCGGCCCTGTCGGCGCATCTTAAGGCGCTGGAGGCTGAGTCCATCCATATCATGCGTGAGGTGGCGGCCGAATTCACCAACCCGGTCATGCTCTATTCCATCGGCAAGGATTCAGCCGTGATGCTGCATCTGGCGCTGAAAGCCTTCTACCCTTCACGCCCGCCCTTCCCGCTGCAGCATGTCGATACGACGTGGAAATTCCGCGACATGATCACCTATCGCGACGCTCTGGCTGAAGCGCTGGGCCTTGAGATGCGTGTGGAGATCAATCAGGACGGCCTGAAGCGGGGCATCAGCCCGTTCGCCAGTGGCTCCAACCTGCATACCCAGGTGATGAAGACAGAGGCCCTGCGCGGTGCCATGGACCGGCACGGCTATGACGCTGCCTTCGGCGGAGCGCGCCGCGACGAGGAGAAATCCCGCGCCAAGGAGCGCATCTTCTCCTTCCGCGATGCCAATCATGGCTGGGAGCCGCGCCAGCAGCGTCCCGAGCTATGGCACATCTACAACACCCGCATCAGCCGGGGAGAATCGATCCGAGTCTTCCCGCTATCGAACTGGACCGA
The DNA here is from genome assembly GCA_050485925.1 of Maricaulaceae bacterium. GTDB lineage: Bacteria > Pseudomonadota > Alphaproteobacteria > Caulobacterales > Maricaulaceae > Glycocaulis. The sequence goes on along the minus strand of JBJHCI010000133.1, from coordinate 2,429 downwards.
GCTGGATATCTGGCAATACATCCTGGAAGAAGACATCCCCATCGTCCCGCTTTATCTCGCGGCTGAACGCCCGGTGGTGGAGCGTGATGGCCAGCTCCTCATGGTGGATGATGACCGCTTCGTCTTCCGGGCGGGCGAGAGTGCACAGATGCGCACGGTGCGCTTCCGCACGCTGGGCTGCTATCCGCTGACCGGGGCTATTGAGTCCACTGCCACCACGCTGGAAGAGGTGGTAATGGAGATGCTGACCGCGCGCACATCGGAACGCTCGGGGCGCCTCATCGATCATGATGAGGCCGGCTCGATGGAAAAGAAAAAGCGCGAGGGGTATTTCTAGCGATGGATGCCCGTGCTGACATCATCTCGCGCCTGACCCGCACCGGCGAGCGGGGCGTGCTGCGCTTTATCACCTGCGGCTCTGTTGATGACGGCAAGTCCACCCTGATCGGACGGCTTCTCTATGATTCCAAGCTGATCTTCGAAGACCAGCTCTCCACATTGGAAAAGGATTCGAAAAAGCACGGCACGACAGGCGAGGAAATTGATTTTGCTCTGCTGCTGGACGGGCTGGAGGCGGAACGTCAGCAAGGCATCACCATCGATGTCGCCTACCGCTTCTTCTCCACAGGCAAGCGCAAGTTTGTTGTGGCCGACACACCGGGCCATGAGCAGTTCACCCGCAATATGGCGACCGGCGCCTCGACCGCCGACCTTGCCATCATCCTGGTCGATGCGCGCAAGGGCGTGCTGGTGCAGACCCTGCGTCACTCCTACATCGCGCACATGATGGGCATCCGCCATGTCGTGTTGGCGGTGAACAAGATGGATCTTGCCGGCCATTCGCGCGAGCGCTTCGAGGAGATCGTAGCCAGCTACCACGACAAGGTGGCGCGCCTCGAATTTGAGACCATTACACCGATCCCAATATCGGCCCGCTATGGCGACAATGTCACCGTGCGTTCGGAGGCGATGGGCTGGTATGACGGCCCGACCCTGCTGGACCATCTCGAAGCCGTTGAAGCACAGGATGATGCCCGCTCCGGCCCGTTCCGCTTCCCCGTCCAGTGGGTGAACCGGCCCAATCTCGATTTTCGCGGCTTTACCGGGACGATCGCTTCAGGATCGGTAAAACCGGGTGACGTGATCGTGGTCGCGTCAAGCGGCCAAAGCGCGAAGATTGCACGCATCGTCACCGCGCAGGGCGATCTGAACACGGCAGCCGCGGGCGAGGCGGTCACGCTGGTGCTCGACGCCGAGATCGACATCATGCGTGGCGATATACTGACCGGGTCGCAGAACCGCCCCGAATTCGCCAGCCAATTCGCCGCTGAAATCCTGTGGATGCACGAGGATGCCATGTATCCGGGGCGTTCCTATCTGCTCAAGGCCGGCGCCCAGCTCACCCCTGTTTCGATCACCGACCTCAAATACGGTATCGATGTGAACACCTATGAGCAGATCCCGGCCAAGGAGCTGGGGATGAACGCGATTGGTCAGTGCAACCTGTCCACCGGCCGGGCCATCGCCTTCGACCCCTATCGCGATATCCGCGAGACCGGCGCCTTCATTCTCATCGACCGCTATACCAACCAGACCGTGGGCGCGGGCATGATCCGCTTCGCTCTGCGCCGCGCGACCAATATTCACGCCCAGAAGATGGACGTGACGAAAGCGCGCCGCGCCCAGCTCAAGGCCCAAAAACCGGCCGTGCTCTGGTTCACAGGGCTGTCGGGTGCCGGCAAGTCGACCATCGCCAATATCGTGGAACGGCGGCTGACTGAGGCCGGCCACCACACCTATTCGCTGGACGGCGACAATGTGCGTCACGGATTGAACCGCGATCTCGGTTTCACCGAAGGCGACCGGGTGGAAAACATCCGGCGCATTGGCGAGGTGGCAAAGCTGTTCGTCGATGCGGGCCTTATCGTCACCTGCTCGTTCATCTCGCCCTTCCGCGCCGAGCGCCGGATGGTACGCGAGCTGATGGATGAGGGCGAGTTCATCGAAGTGTTCGTCGATGCACCGCTCGAGGTGTGTATCGCGCGCGATCCCAAGGGGCTCTATAGGAAGGCGAAAGCCGGAGAGATCAAGAACTTCACCGGGTTTGACAGCCCCTACGAAGCTCCCGAAACGCCCGAACTGCATGTGGAAACCGGCGAGATCAGCCCGGACGAAGCCGCTGACCGCGTGATCGCGATCCTCAGGCGGACCGGGCGGCTGAGCTAGTCGGAAGCCTGCCGGATCAGAGTCATTGTCAGAAACTCGGACCAGGCATCGCTGCCAGGCGCGCGGAAATATCCGGTTTCGTGCCAACTATCACCGCTGACCTGTGCACGATAGCGGAACTCTCCCACCGGTCCTGCTGAAAAGCCCCATTCGAAACCATCCGCGGTCAGTTGCACCTCCGCTTCCACAGCATGCCCCTGCAT
>JBJHCI010000132.1:0-6050 GCA_050485925.1 Maricaulaceae bacterium | reverse complement strand
GCCCAGGGCGGAACCCGGCGTGGGCTGGGGCGTTGGTTCCATGTCTCAAACGGGCAGGAAAGGAGAGCTCAATGCTCCGCATGGCCTTGGCCTTTTTCATCGTGGCGATCATCGCAGCCCTGTTCGGGTTTGGCGGGATTGCGGCTGGCGCGGCCAATATCGCGCAAATTCTGTTCTTTCTGTTTATCGTTCTGTTCCTGATCGCGCTCGTGATCGGCGTGGCACGGGGCCGTCCGCCGCGCATCTAGCGCTGCCGCGCGGCAGCATGATCAGGTCAAGGCCCGGCCTTGCTGTTTCAGGCGGGTCTGACGAGCGCGTGACGCTTCTTGCCTAGCGACAGCTTCACCGCGCCGTCCTTCAGGTCGGCTGCGCCCAGCATCCGGGCCTGATCGCTTTCGGTCTCGTCATTCACCTTCACCGCGCTTTCGCCCATCTTGCGCTTGGCTTCGCCCTTGGAGGCGCACAGGCCTGCCTCCACCAACGCGTCCAGAAGCGCAATGCCGCCGGTGAAATCAGCCGTGATGGTGGGAAGGCCCGCGCCTGCGCCGCCGCCTGCAAACGTCGCGCGCGCGGTGGCTTCCGCCTCCTGCGCAGCCGTCTGCCCGTGCAGCATGGCGGTCGCGGCGTTGGCGAGCGCGATCTTGGCGGTGTTGATCTCTGCGCCCTCAAGCGCTTCCAGCCGCGCGATCTCGTCCAGTGGCATGTCGGTGAAGAGTTTCAGGAAGCGGCCGACATCAGCATCTTCGGTATTGCGCCAGAACTGCCAGTACTCGTAGGCGCTCTTCATGTCGGCATTGAGCCAGACCGCGCCGTCGGCGGTCTTGCCCATCTTGGCCCCTGAGGCGCTGGTGATGAGCGGCGTTGTAAAGCCGTAGACTTCCTTGCCATCCACGCGGCGGCACAACTCCACCCCGTTGATGATATTGCCCCACTGATCGGCCCCGCCCATCTGGAGAACGCAGCCAATGCGGCGGTTCAGCTCAAGGAAATCGACCGCCTGGAGCAGCATGTAGTTGAACTCCAGGAAGGTCATAGGCTGCTCACGGTCCAGCCGCAGCTTCACGCTATCAAAGCTGAGCATGCGGTTGATCGTGAAATGCGTGCCGTAATCACGCAGGAAGTCGAGATAGCCATAGCCGCCGAGCCAGTCATCATTGTTGACGAGAACGACCTTCTTCATGTCCAGCAGGGCATGGAAGGGCTTGAGAATGCCTTCAAGGTTTTTCGCGATGGTCTCCGGCGTCAGCATGGGGCGGCTGGAATCGCGGCCCGTCGGATCGCCCACTTTCGTCGTCGCCCCGCCCATGAGAATGATCGGCGTATGGCCTGCCTGCTGCAGGCGGCGCAGCATCATTATCTGCACCAGCGAACCGACATGCAGCGAGGTGGCGGTCAGGTCAAAGCCGATATAGCCGCTGATCGCGCCTGCGCTCGCGGCCTTGTCCAGCCCCTCCATATCGGTTGCCTGATAGAGATAGCCGCGCTCCACCAGCGTCCTGACGAGATCGGAGGCGTAGGTGCTTGCGGCCATGGCGTGGGGCTTTCCTGTTTGGTCGAACCGCGCGCTAATAGCAGGATTGCAGGCGGGTATGGAAGGCGCTGGGCCACCGGATGGGCGAACTAACATGAAATGGGTGGGCCTGATGAGCGGCACCTCGCTGGATGGGGTGGACGCGGCGCTATTGGAAACCGATGGCGAGCGCCTGATCCGCTTCGGCCCCGGTCTTGAGCGCGCATACACGCCGTCAGAGCGTAAGGTGCAGCAGGCGGCCGTCGATGCCGCGCTTCAGTGGCGCTGGCAGGGCGACGCGCCAGCTGTGTTTGCGGACGCTGAAGCGGTGCTCACTATCACCCACGCCGAAGCGGTGGAAGCAGTATGCGTGAAAGCGGGTATAGCGCCGTCTGATCTTGATGGCGTCGGCTTTCACGGCCAGACCGTACTGCATCAGGCCCCGAAGGATGGCGTGCCGGGCCGCACCCTGCAGATCGCGGATGCGGTCGCGCTTGGCGAACGTCTGGGCTGCCGGGTCGTGCATGATTTCCGCTCGGCGGATGTCGCTGCGGGCGGGCAGGGCGCGCCGCTGGTGCCCGTCTATCACCGGGCTCTGGCCGAGTGGTCGGGGTTGGAGCGGCCTCTGGCCGTGCTGAATATTGGCGGCGTCGCCAATATCACGCTCATCGGCTCGGACGGCACGCTGACGGCCTTCGACACCGGGCCGGGCAACGGGCTGATTGATGCGTTTATCGCCGCTCACACCGGCGAGACGATGGACAAGGATGGCACTATCGCCGCGCGTGGCCGCATCCATGAGGCCGCCTTCGCGGAGTTCCTGTCCAATCCGTATTTCACCGCGCCGGGACCGAAATCGCTGGATCGCTGGGACTTCTCGCTGGACGCAGTGCGCAACCTGTCACTGGAAGACGGGGCGGCGACTCTCACCGCCCTTACCGCCAAAACGGCGGCGCTGGGCGTGGCGGCCCTGCCGGAGACGCCGCAGCGGCTGGTCCTGTGCGGGGGCGGCCGACGCAATCGGACGCTTGCCGAACTGATCGCGGCGGCAACGGGGCTTGAAGTCCATTCCGCCGAGTCGCTGGGCTGGCGCGGCGATCTGGTGGAGGCCGAGGCCTTCGCCTTTCTCGCCGCGCGGGTGATGGCGGGCCTGCCCTATACCTTCCCCGGCACGACCGGCGTTTTCGCGGCCATGGGCGGAGGGAAGGTGGTAGGTTAACTCCTAACGCTTCGAAATCTTCGGCTTGGGATTGTCTAGTTCGACAAGGCGGATATCGAGATAGTCCTCGATGGCCGTGTGCAGCGGTTCGACATGATTGGAGAACAGGTGGCCCGCGCCGGGGATGAGCTGGCGCTTGATGTCTATACCCTTCTGGGCGCGCACCTTGCTCATCACCTTTTCCATGTCGTCATGGGGGACGATCACATCGGCATCGCCGTGTGCCACGAGGCCGGAAGCCGGGCAGGGGGCGAGGAAGGTGAAGTCATACATATTGGTCGGCGGGGAGACGGAGATGAAGCCGGCAATCTCCGGGCGGCGCATCAATAATTGCATGCCGATCCAAGCGCCGAACGAGTGGCCGGCCACCCAGCAATAGGGCGCATTGGCGTTATGGGACTGCATCCAGTCGAGTGCGGTGGCGGCATCGGACAACTCGCCAAGGCCCTGCTCATAAACGCCCTGGCTGCGCCCCACGCCGCGGAAATTGAAGCGCAGCACCGCAAAGCCGCGCTGTTTGAATACATCATACATCATCAGCGAGACGGGCGTATCCATATGCCCGCCGCCACGCGGGTGAGCGTGCAGGATCAGCGCGACAGGCGCGTTCTCGGTCTTGCCGGGCGTGTATTTGCCTTCGATGCGGCCCGCCGGGCCGGGAATGATGACGTCAGGCATGGGCTGAAAATGCTTCCCTCAGATGAGATGTTTGAGTGAGAAAGTCAGGCTTTCTTGCGGCATGATGTCACTGAATGGCGCGCGTTCGGCGATAATTCTTGACTCTCACGGTAGGATACCTAACTCACCCCTTAAGGTGAGCAGGCCGAAAGGGCGTGCGCGCTCTTAGCACATAGCGCAGACAAATTGCGAGTGCCGCGAACAAGTGATCGCGCAGAAGGGTACCGGGTGCCGCCCGGACAAGGAGATTGATGGCCATGAAGCTGAGTACCAAGGGGCGTTATGCCGTAATGGCCATGGCCGATCTCGCCAGTCATTTGAACGAGCGCCCCGTGCCGCTCGCCGAGATCGCTTCGCGGCAGGAAATCTCGCTGTCTTATCTCGAACAGCTGTTTGCGCGCCTGCGCCGGGCAGGCATCGTCAAGGCCGTGCGCGGCCCTGGCGGGGGTTACCGGCTCGCCCGCAATGCGGCCGAGATCCGCATCTCCGATATCATCCTGGCTGTGGACGAGCCGGTGGACATCACACGTTGTCAGCATCTGGCCAAGGGGTGCCTTGTCACCGGCCAGCGTTGCATCACCCATGATTTGTGGGATGAACTGTCGCGTCATATCCACCTCTATCTCAGTTCTGTAAGCCTTGAGGACGTGACACAGCGCCGGATTGCCGGTTCTGCCTCTGGTCCGCGCCGGGCCATGGCGGCGCTACAGGCGGCGGAGTAGGGCGTAGGTCCGGTGAGCGTCTATCTCGACCATAACGCGACGAGCCCCATACGGGAGGAAGCACGCGAGGCGATGCTGGCAGCCTATGCGCTGGGCGGTAACGCGTCCTCCGTGCATGGACCTGGACGGGCTGCGCGCGCGCTGGTGGAGCGGTCTCGCGAGAGAATCGCCCGCCATTTCGTGACCCGCGCCGAAGACGTTGTTTTCACCTCTGGCGGTACCGAAGCGAACAATCTGGCCATTGCCTCTGCCAAGGCAGTGGGCACCAAGCGCCTCATTATCTCGGCCATCGAGCACGATGCGGTGCGAGATGCAGTGCTGGCGAGCGGGTTGGACGTTGAGACCCTTCCCGTCACGACGGATGGTGTCGCCGATCTGGCCTGGCTGGAAAACCGCCTTTCCGGCTGGGACCGTGAGGCCGATGGCGTGCCGTTTGTGGCGCTGATGGCGGCCAATAACGAGACCGGAGTCGTTCAGCCTGTCGAAGCTGCCGGGCGGCTGGTGCGCGAGGCGGAGGGCCTGTTCCACGTCGATGCCGTGCAGATGGCGGGCAAGCTCGCCTTCGATTTTGCCGGCAGCCTTGCCCACTACGCGGCCGTTTCAGCGCACAAGACGGGCGGGCCGCTAGGCGTCGGCGCGCTGCTTCTGGCGTGTGATGCGCCACTGACGCGCCAGATGCATGGCGGCGGGCAGGAGAAGGGGCGCCGTTCCGGTACGGAGAATGTCGCGGGGATTGCAGGCTTTGCGGCCGCCCTTGATGCGGTTCAGGCCGATGAGGCGACGCGCATGGCAGCTCTGCGTGACGCGCTGCAATCAAGGCTGGAATCGGTTGAGGGCGTGCGCATATGGGGGGCAGGGGCGGATCGCCTGCCCAACACGCTCTGCCTCTCGGCCGAAGCCTGGCCGAGCGAAATTCAAGTTATCGCCATGGATCTGGTGGGCTTTGCCATCAGCGCAGGGGCGGCCTGCTCTTCGGGCAAGGTGAGGAAGAGCCGGGTGCTGGAAGCCATGGGCGCGAGTGCGGAGGAAGCCGCCAGCGCCATCCGCATCAGCATCGGGCGAACGACGGCGCAAGACGATGTGAACCGCTTCGGCGAGGCGTGGAGCCGCGAATACGCGCGCATCAGGCCCCGTCTGGCGGCGGCAGTTTAGAGACCGGAAGGGGCCATCCAATGCCTGCGGTGAAGGAAACGATTGAAGACGTACGCCGGCTGGAAGCCGACAAGTACAAGTACGGCTTCTCCACCGAGATCGAGCAGGAGTTCGCGCCCAAGGGGCTGAGCGAAGACACGGTGCGTTTCATCTCGGCCAAGAAGGACGAGCCGGAATGGATGCTGAACTGGCGTCTGGAGGCGTTCCGCCGCTGGGTGGAGATGGACGAGCCGGAATGGGCCAATGTAGGCTATCCGCCCATCGACTATCAGGATGCGTATTATTACGCTGCGCCGAAAAATGTCACCAAATACAAGTCGCTGGACGAAGTTCCTGCCGAGATACTTGAGACCTACGAGAAGCTCGGCATCCCCTTGCGTGAGGCGGAAGTCCTGCTCGGCGTTGAAGGCGCGGAGAACCGCACCGCCGCCGAAGCGCGCGAAATGCCAAAAGTCGCCGTCGATGCGGTGTTCGATTCGGTATCCGTGGTCACCACCTTCCGCAAGGAGCTGGAAAAGGCCGGCGTGATCTTCATGCCGATCTCCGAGGCGATCCGCGAATATCCGGAGCTGGTGCGCAAATATCTCGGCTCGGTCGTGCCGGTGACGGACAATTTCTTTGCGACGCTCAACAGCGCGGTCTTCTCCGATGGCTCGTTCGTCTATGTGCCGCCGGGCGTGCGCTGCCCGATGGAGCTGTCCACATACTTCCGCATGAACGCGCAAGGCACCGGCCAGTTCGAGCGCACGCTGATCATCGCCGACAAGGG
>JBJHCI010000131.1:0-6064 GCA_050485925.1 Maricaulaceae bacterium | reverse complement strand
GGGGCATTCCATGGGTCTTTCCCGACTGACCATTAGCAGCGCCGTTGCGGCCATCAGCCTGGCCGCCTCTGGCGGCGCGCTTGCCGGAGACGCCAACGTGACACTGACCGCCGCTCATGCGGATGAACCGCGCCAGGCAAGCCAGGAAGCACGCGCGCTCAACGCCGCCATCCAAGCCGAGGAGGAGCACCTTCTCTGGACTGAAGAGGTGGAAGGTGAGGAGGCGCTGGCCTTTGCCACCGCCCAGAACGAGCGCTCGCTCGCCCGCCTGCAGTCCGATCCGCGCTATCAGCCACTTTATGACGCAGCGCTCGAGATACTGGAGAGCGATGCCCGCATCCCCTATGTCGGCGTGCGCGGCGGCGAGCTGTGGAATTTCTGGCGCGATGCCAATAACCGACACGGTCTGTGGCGGCGTACCACGCTCGACAGCTATATGAGTAATGCCACTGAGTGGGACATCGTGCTCGACGTGGATGCACTGGCAGAGGCCGAAGACAAGAACTGGGTCTGGCGCGGCTCCAACTGCCTCTCGCCGGAATACCGGCACTGCCTGATCACGCTGTCTGATGGCGGCTCGGATGCGGCCCATATCCGCGAATGGGATATGGACACACGCACCTTCGTGGAAGACGGGTTCGTGATCCCTGAAACCAAGGGCTCTGCGAGCTGGATCGACGAGAACACTCTGCTCATCGCCACTGCCCTGGACCCGGATGAGGTAACCACCTCCGGCTATCCCTTCGTGGTCAAGCGCTGGACCCGCGGCACGCCCATCGAGACGGCTGAAGTCGTGTTCTCCGGCGCGAGCAGCGATGTCGGCGTATGGCCTTCGCGCTTTCAGCAGGCTGACGGCACTTTCTACCTCCTGGCCACACAGGCAGAAACCTTCTTTGAGAGCGTGTACTGGCTCCTGCCGGACAATGCACAAGGCGAACCCATCGCGCTGCCTTTACCGCGCAAGGTGAGCCCGCGCGCCCTGTTCGGCGATCAGCTGGTCTTTTCCATTGAGGAAGACTGGACGCCGGAAGAAGGCGGTACGACCTATCCCCAGGGTGCGGTGCTCTCAATCTCGATGTCCGAGCTCGCCGCAACCGGCCAATTGCCTGCTATCGAGACGGTGTTCGTACCGAATGAGCGCCAGTCTGTCGGCGGCACGGGCGCGACGGCCAATCATCTCTTCATGGTGATCAATGACAATGTGGTCGGCAGCCTCTGGGGCTTCACCCGCAATGAAACCGGCTGGCAACGCCGCCAGATCGAGACACCGGTCAACACTTCGGTCTCCATCGTGACCGCCGATGACCAGTCCGATCTCGCATTCATTACCGCGCAGGGATATCTGACGCCCGATACGCTCTATGCGGTGAGTGAGGACGCGACCTCCCTTACTCCGGCGCGTAGCCTGCCGGATTGGTTTGATGCTTCAGGCCTTACGGTCGAGCAGCGCGAAGCAGTCAGCCGGGACGGCACGCGCGTGCCCTATTTTGTGGTACACAACCCCTCCGCCACCGGGTCAGGCCCACAGCCGACCCTGCTTTATGCCTATGGCGGTTTCCAGGTCAGCATGAACCCTGGCTATTCGGGGACGATGGGCCGGCTCTGGCTGAATAATGGCGGCACTTATGTGCTGGCCAATATTCGCGGCGGGGGTGAGTTCGGCCCGGCCTGGCACCAGGCGGGCCTCACCGTAAACCGCCAGCGCATCTATGATGATCTGATCGCGGTCGCCGAAGCGCTGACCACCGACGGCATCACCACCCCCGCCCAGCTTGGCGTGATGGGTGGGTCCAATGGCGGCCTTCTGACCGGTGTCATGTATACCCAGCGGCCGGACCTGTTCGGCGCAGTAATCAGCCAGGTGCCGCTTCTGGACATGATGCGCTTCCACACCATGCTGGCGGGTGCCAGCTGGCAGGCCGAATACGGCTTCCCGGACGAGAACCCGGAGGAGCGGGCCTTCCTGCGCTCCATCTCGCCGCTTCACAATGTGAACCCGGACCGGGAATATCCGCCCCTCTTCCTTCTGACCTCGACCAAGGATGACCGCGTCCATCCGGCCCATGCCCGCAAGTTCGCCTATCTGACCGATCAGCTCGGCCTCGACATGCTCTATTATGAGAACATGGCGGGCGGACACTCCGCAGCGGCAAACCTGCGCGAGACGGCCAACCGGCTGGCGCTGGAATACACCTTCCTGATGCAGAATCTGATGGATGGTGAGGAGTAGGCGTTTCTCACCTGACGCCTGAAAATGGAGAACCCCGCCGGAGCGCTCCGGCGGGGCTTTCATAGGCAAATGTCGGCGATTAACCCGGCGCCTTTTCCAGCTTCGCGATCAGGCGGGCGCGGGCGTCGTCCAGCGTGGGTATGGCGAGTGCCGTATCCATGCATGAACAATAGCACGGTTCTGCCGCCGTCACCCTACCCCATGGTGGGGATGATGAAGGACTGGTCGGAGATCTCGCCGGACGGCCAGCGCTGGGTGACGGTCTTGATCTTGGTGAAGAAGCGCACCCCTTCCATACCGTGCTGGTTGGAATCGCCGAAAGCCGAGCGCTTCCAGCCACCAAAGGTATGATAGGCGACCGGTACCGGGATTGGCACATTGATGCCGACCATGCCGACATTCACCTTCGCGGCAAATTCACGCGCTGCCAGGCCATTGCGGGTGAAGATGGCAACACCATTGCCATACTGGTGGGCGCTGGGCAGGCGGGCGGCTTCCTCAAGGTCTTTGGCGCGCACGATCTGCAGGACGGGCCCGAAAATCTCTTCCTGGTAGGAGCGCATGTCGGGGCGTACGCGGTCAAAGAGCGACGGGCCAACGAAGAAGCCCTTCTCATGACCCTGTAGCTCGAAGCCGCGGCCATCGATGAGAAGCTCCGCGCCTTCCTTCACGCCCATCTCGATATAGCTTTCGATGCGGGCCTTGTGGGCGGCGGTGACGACCGGGCCGTAGATCGCATCCGGGTCGAGCGAGTGGCCAGGGGTGAGCTTTTCGATCTCCGGTATCAGGGCCTCGATCAGCTTGTTGGCCGTGTCCTCGCCCACAGGGACAGCAACAGGCAGCGCCATGCAACGTTCACCGGCCGAACCGAAGGCGGAACCGACCAGATCCTTCACTACCTGATCCATGTCGGCGTCCGGCATCACGATGCCGTGGTTCTTGGCCCCGCCCATCGCCTGCACGCGCTTGCCGTTCTCTGCGCCCTTCACATAGACATATTGGGCGATGTCGGATGAGCCGACAAAGCTGACGGCCTTGACATCCGGATGCTCCAGGATCGCGTCGACCACCTCCTTGTCGCCATGAACGACGTTCAGTACGCCGTCGGGCAGACCCGCCTCGCGCATCAGTTCGGCAAGGCGCACCGGCACGGACGGATCACGTTCTGAAGGCTTGAGGATGAAGGCATTGCCGCAAGCAATGGCGACGCCAAACATCCACATCGGGATCATCGCCGGGAAGTTGAACGGGGTGATGCCCGCCACCACGCCCAGCGGCTGGCGCATGGAATAAACATCGATGCCGGGGCCTGCGCCTTCGGTGTATTCGCCCTTCATCAGATGGGGCACGCCGCAGGCAAACTCGATCACTTCCAGTCCGCGCTGGATGTCGCCCTTGGCGTCGGCGACCACCTTGCCGTGCTCGGACGCCAGAAGGCGGGCCAGCTCTTCCATGTTCTCTTCAACCAGCGCCTTAAAGCGGAACATGACGCGGGCGCGGCGCTGCGGATTGGTTGCGGCCCAGTCGATCTGGGCTTCGCGCGCAATCTCGACTGCGCGGGCCAGCTCGACCTTGGTGGCCAGCGGCACGCGCGCCTGCACCTCACCGGCGCTGGGATCGAACACATCACCAAAGCGGTCAGATGCGCCCGCCTCGTGCTTGCCCTTGATGAAGTGCGGGATGGTGCGGATATCGGCGCTCATCGAACAGTCCTCCTGTCGGCAGGCATGGGATTGCCCATCCGTTTCTCATTGCGATGCGGATTAGCCGTTGATGGCCGGCCTGTCGAGGCAGGCGCGCTGTTCTGCCACGATCAGGCCAACCGAATATCCGGTCTCGAACGCCGCCCGATTGCCACATATGACCGGTTGCTGACAGAAGTTTAACTCCGCCTTGCGTCCCGCTGACGGCAAGCTTGGCCTGTCGCGGACATTCAGCAGGGGCGGGATCATGCGTTGGGCGATTAGTGCGGCTGTTGCGCTTGTGATTATTCTATCGGCATGCTCGGCGGGCCGAGCGGGGCCACCCGGGCGCGGCGGCGACGCCATGATGGGCCGGGGTGGCGCAATGGCGGGTGACCCCTACCGGACGGCCACCGCCATGATGCGCAGCGGGCGGTGCGATGCGGCTCTGCCTATCCTGATCTGCCTTGCGCGGCACGGTCCGGGATATGAAATGGCTCTTCATGATGCGGGGACCTGCCATGCACAATTGGGCAATGAGGAACTCCGGCACGACGCCTGGCTTCGTGCAGCCAATGCAGGGTGGGGAGCGTCCCAGGCCGCGCTGGCGCAGCATTATTTTGACACCGGTGATATGGAGACCGCCGCGGTCTGGGCCGGGATATATCAACAGAACTGGCGCGAACGCTCGCTCGGCGTCGACCGGCTGCAGCCCGACATAAGCGGCGCGACAGCCCAGCTGGACGAGGACACTCGGTCGCGCGTCCGCAACCGGGTGGAACGGTTTCAGAGTTATCCCCTAGCGGCAGAGCTCACCGGACCGGATTGTTTACGCGTGATCGGCCGGCCAACCGCTTCCGGGCCCCGTCCGGGCGGCGGGCGCCGTGTCTCCCGGCGTTCACCGGGTGCGGCGCAGGCGGATAGCGGCGCCTGACAAGTCCCGTCCCGTCCACTCACCCTGCGGGTTCTGTCGCGCGGCGAGCACCGGCTCGCCAGCGGAGTCCACAAGGATTAGGCGCGGCTCCTCGTCTTCCTCGAACTGCCAGAACATGGCATCTGCAAAGGCCAGCTCACAGCCGGGCGACACGGCCGCCAGCCCCGCCGCGCCCGCCAGCGTCATCATTGCGCCCTGTGGCCTGCGAGCCGGTTCCATCAGCATGACGACGCACATCTCGCCGGTTTCCGTCTCCGCGGTGTAATTACCCGCGATGGCCGCGCCGGACGGCGTCTGGACGGCGAGCAGAAGGGCGGCAAGAAGCGTCATGGTGTCGGTCCCGATAGTGGCTTCGATATGAGCCTAGCGCAGCGCGCGCGCCGCGTCGCCCGTCCCCCGCATGACCTACATGGTGCGCTGGCCGACGCGTTTTGACACCTCTTCAGCGCTTTCCTTGCGCTCGCTATACCGGTCCACGAGATAGCCGGCACTATCGCGGGTCAGCAGGGTGAATTTCACCAGCTCCTCCATCACATCGACGATCCGGTCATAGAGGGAAGAGGGCTTCATCCGGTCCTGCTCGTCAAACTCCAGCCAGGCCTTGGGCACCGAGGACTGGTTGGGGATGGTAATGAGGCGCATCCAGCGGCCCAGCACACGGAGCTGGTTCACCGTGTTGAAGCTTTGCGAGCCGCCCGAGACCTGCATTACCGCCAGCGTCTTGCCCTGCGTGGGGCGCACCCCGCCGAGCGATAGCGGTATCCAGTCGATCTGAGCTTTCATGATGCCGGTCATTGCGCCATGGCGTTCGGGCGAGCACCACACCATACCTTCCGACCATACTACCAGATCGCGCAGTTCGGCGACCTTGGGATGGGTGGCGTCCGCATCGTCCGGCAGCGGCAGGCCGGACGGATTGAAGGTGCGCGTTTCTGCGCCCAGGCGCTCCAGAATGCATGCTGCTTCCTCTGTCGCCATGCGGCTGAAGGAGCGCGTCCGCACCGATCCGTAGAGTAGGAGGATGCGTGGTTTATGGCTGGCGCGCTCGGCCGGGAACAACCGCTCCGGCTCCACGTCGCGATAGCAGGTTTCATCCAGATGGGGCGTCGAAGGATCAAGGCTCATCTGACGTTACTCCGCCGGAAACTTCGCGCGCGTCCGGTTCGCAAGCGCGACCAGCGAGAGCATGACCGGTACCTCCACCAGTACGCCCACAAC
>JBJHCI010000130.1:0-6071 GCA_050485925.1 Maricaulaceae bacterium | reverse complement strand
GAATGGCGACCAGAAGCTGGTTCTGGAAGTCGCCCAGCACCTTGGCGAGAACGTCGTGCGCACCATCGCCATGGACGCCACCGAAGGCCTGCAGCGCGGCGGCGAGGTGAAGGACACCGGCTCGCCGATCACGGTGCCGGTCGGTCCGGGCACGCTCGGCCGTATCCTCAACGTCACCGGTGAGCCGATCGATGAGGCCGGCGATGTCGTGTTCGACAAGCGCGCGCCGATCCACCGTCCGGCTCCGGAGTTTTCCGAGCAGTCCACCGAAGCGGAAATCCTGCCTACCGGCATCAAGGTCATCGACCTGCTCTGCCCCTATGCCAAGGGCGGCAAGATCGGCCTGTTCGGCGGTGCGGGCGTGGGCAAGACCGTGCTCATCCAGGAACTGATCAACAATATCGCCAAGCTCTTCGGCGGTTACTCCGTATTCGCCGGCGTCGGTGAGCGCACCCGTGAAGGTAACGATCTTTACTGGGAGATGATCGAGTCCGGCGTGAACAAGAACCCGAAGGAAAACAACGGCTCGTCTGAAGGCTCGCGCTGCGCGCTCGTCTTCGGCCAGATGAACGAACCGCCCGGCGCGCGCGCCCGTGTGGCGCTCTCCGGCCTCGCACAGGCCGAGTATTTCCGCGACGAGGAAGGCAAGGACGTTCTCTTCTTCGTGGACAATATCTTCCGCTTCACGCAAGCGGGTGCCGAAGTGTCGGCCCTGCTCGGCCGTATCCCGTCTGCGGTGGGTTACCAGCCGACGCTGGCGACCGACATGGGCGCGCTGCAGGAGCGCATCACCTCGACCAATAAGGGCTCGATAACCTCGGTTCAGGCCGTTTACGTGCCCGCCGACGACCTGACCGACCCGGCCCCGGCCACCACCTTCTCCCACCTTGATGCGACGACGGTTCTGAACCGCGCCATCTCGGAAAAGGGCATCTACCCGGCCGTGGACCCGCTCGATTCCACCTCGCGTATCCTTGAGCCGCGCATTGTGGGTGAAGAGCACTATCAGACGGCCCGCCGCGTGCAGGAAATCCTCCAGCGCTACAAGGCCCTGCAGGACATCATCGCGATCCTGGGCATGGACGAGCTGTCTGAGGAAGACAAGCTGACCGTGGCCCGCGCCCGCAAGATCGAACGCTTCCTCAGCCAGCCCTTCGACGTGGCCGAAGTGTTCACCGGTTCTCCTGGTATCCAGGTGCCGGTTGAAGAGACCGTCAAGGGCTTCAAGGCGATCTGCGATGGCGAGTATGATCACCTGCCCGAGCCTGCCTTCTATATGGTTGGCACGATCGAGGATGCGGTGAAGAAGGCGCAGAAACTGGCCGCTGAAGCGGCGTAGGCGTAAACATGGCCTCCGACCGCCCCACTCTCCGGATTGAGGATTGCGTCAATGACGTCTGTCCCTGGTCTGGCAAACCGGTGAGCGCGGATTCGCTCACCGTCTATCGCGGGGCGGTCATGGGCTTCTGCAATCCCGGCTGCCGGGACAAGTTTGAAGCGGCGACCGGCGCGTTCGACAGCGCGCTTGCCGCAAGGGACGATGACAATGGCTGACAAGCTGCAATTCGATCTCGTATCGCCGGAAGCTCGCGTGTTCTCCGGCGAGGTGGACATGGTGGTCGTGCCCGGCAGCGAAGGCGATTTCGGCGTGCTGCCCGGCCACGCCCCCTTCATGTCGACCATCCGCACCGGCTCCATCGAGATCCATGCCGACGGCAAGATATCGCGCACCTTCATCCATGGCGGCTTCGCCGAGGTGACGCCTGCCGGGCTGACCATCCTCGCTGAAGAAGCCGTCGCGCTTGACGGTGCGGATGCGACTGCCATCCGTGACCGGCTGGAAGCGGCCCGCCTTGCAGCCCGCGATGCGGCAGACGATACGGCCCGCGCCCTGGCCGAAGCGGAAATGGAAAAGCTCGAAGCGCTGCTAGCGGCTCTTGCCCACTAACCTGCCGTCATTGCCGCCGTTTCCGTCTGCCGCCTGGCGATTTTGGCTTGATGGAGCTGCGCACCCTCCCCTAGGCTTGACGGCGTAATTGCCGGGGAGCCTCGCCGATGACGGAGACAACACCGCCGCCGTCCAACGGCAGGGCAGCCGATCCCGGACCTGTCCTTTCACCTTCGGAACGCTTCTTTGCCCGCATGGCACTGGCGCAGACCGTCACGGCGGTCGTCGCGGTGCTGATTTCCTGTGCCGCCATGTATGCCACGTGGCAGCAGGCTCAGTCGGCGCGAACGCAAACAGAAGCGCAGGTCTGGCCGCGCATTGTCAGCTTCACCAATCTGTCCGTCAGCGATACCGGTGAACCGGTGTTTGAAGTGGTCATGGCCAATCGTGGCGTGGGCCCCGCCGAGGTCCGCTCGATGCGTGTTTTTCGCGGCGACGCCTATTTCCGTCGCTATAGCGAGATTATCGAGGCATTACCCGAGTTCGGCCGGGCGGTGCGCATACGTCAGGGTTATGTGAACCGGCGGATATTTGCTCCTGGCGAGGAAGCGGTGATCATCGGCGCGCAGGGGCAGGACGTTATCGATGCTCTGAACACTGTCATCGAGGGGTATGAAGTGGAGCTCTGCTATTGCTCCATCTTGGGCCAGTGCTGGCTGATGCTCGGTGATGACACGACGCCGACGCTGCAATGCCCCAACCATGGTGAGAACGAGTTCCGCAACTAGCCTGCAAAGCCCGCAAACGCGCGCACGACCTCCTCATAGACCGGACGCTTCCACGGGATGATCAGTTCGGGCACGCGCTCCAGCTTTTCCCAGCGGAAGGCCTCGAACTCCTGCGGTGGCACCGCGGTCAGGTCGAAATCGGAATCGGCGCCAAGGAAGCGATAGGCGAACCAGCGCTGACGCTGGCCTTTCCAGTTCCTCTTCCTCAGGGCCAGCACTTCGGGCGGGAAGTCATAGGCCAGCCAGTCTGCGACCGTCCCCAGCATCTCCACCATGTCTGACCTTATGCCGGTCTCTTCGTACAGTTCGCGCAGGGCCGCTTCGGCGGGATCTTCGCCCGCGTCCATCCCGCCTTGCGGAAACTGCCAGATCCACGGCCCGGTCTCGCGGTAGCGCCGACCGATCCAGCTCAGCCCGTCACGATTGAACAGCACGATACCGGCATTGGGCCGGTAATAGGCAAGCTGGTCAGGCGGCAGTATGGGCGTGGTCATGTGTCCTGGCCGCTAGTGCCGGTCCGTTGGCGCGCTACATGGGAGGCCGGTACGAGCTGGTAACCGCGCGATTCCAGCCCTTCGGTCCATTCCAGCAGTGTAGTGACTGTCACCGGATAGGCAAAGCCTGAGCCGAGCGCATTGCCGTTCTGCAGGGCCAGCGCCTCCAGCTCCAGCAGGCGCTCGTCAATCGCGCGTGCGCTCGGATTGGTGTCGAGCAGCCGGTCGGCACTGACCAGTGTCATGCCGGCGCGCCTGGCGGCCGTATCCGCCGCGCCCCTTCGCCCTGTTCCGTCATGGAAGACCGTCAGCCCGCGCGCAGAGAGCTCTTCATAGATGCGTGACAGGGTAGGCTCGGATGTTACAAGACGTGCGCCGAGATAGTTGGTTACCCCGAAATAGCCCGCTGCACGAGACAATAGCCAGTGCAGGCGGCGCGTGTTCTCGGCCTGGCTGGCATCGGCCATCAGCGTGTGGGGTCCGGGATCGTTATTGGGATAGTCGAACGGCTCCATAGGCAGTTCCAGCATCACTTCATGGCCGGCAGCCCGTGCACGGTTGATCCAGCTCTGCAGATCGCGCGCATAGGGCACGAAGGACAGGGTGATCTCGGGAGGAAGTGCCTCTATGGCCGCCTCGGTGAGGGATTCGCTAACGCCAAGCCCGCCGATAATGACGGCGATGGAGGGCGCGCCCGCATCGCCGTCAAACGGGCGTGCATAGGCCATGGAAGGGCGTCTGCCGTCCGGGGCGATAACGGGTAGCGGGCCGCCCGGGCCGGGCTCTGAGAGGCCTTCCAGGGGGGCTTGCGGAGCTCTTGAGGCGGCAAGGGCCCGGGCGGCATTGCTGCCAGGTGGCGGCTGTATCTCACCGCCCAGCGCATCTTCCGCCTCGCGCACGCCGGGAAGGCTGAGATCGTCTTCCTCTGGACCTTCTTCGAAAATCACCGGCCGGGCCGGATCTGCGATGGCGACAGTGATGGTTTCCTGCGCGCGTTCCGGCAGGTCGAGTGTGGCCCGTGCGCTGACGCGCTGTTCCCTTTCCGGTGCCAGAAACGCGATGGCCCCGGCGGCCAACCCGAACACGCCCAGCGCGCAGACGCCCGCGATGAGCGGATTGCGCAAAGGAAAGCCGGAAGTGTCCGTCTGGCGTGCAGGCATGGGATATGTGTGACCGTCAAGACTGGGGCCACGCGCGGTCGCGCGCAGCCTTACGTCTCAGACAATCATCCGCGCCGGGGTAAGGAAAGGTTAACGGGTCTGAGCGGTACCGGCTTATTGCCGTCTGGTGCCGGTATCAGCCCGCGCCTCACGGCGCGCCATCATGCGATGAAGCTCCTCAATGGCGCGGTGAAGCTGATAATCCTCTCCTTCGGTCCAGTCCTCGGGCGGATATTCCATATCTTCGCGCTCGCGCCGTTCGGCCTCTGACTCATTGCGAAGTGCGTTGCGCAGATTGGCTTCGGAGAAGCGGCCGATCTCGCCCTCGCGCGGGCGGCGGAAGGCCACCGCAATGTCGGGTTCAAGCCCCGTCGCCTGGATGGAACGCCCCGAGGGCGTGTAATAGCGTGCCGTGGTCAGGCGCAGCGCACCATCACGCCCGCCGCGCAACGGGATCACGGTCTGCATGGAGCCCTTACCAAAGCTGTTCGTGCCCAGAACGAGCGCGCGCTCGCGGTCCTGAAGCGAACCTGCCACGATCTCCGAAGCGCTGGCCGAACCGGCATTGATCAGTACCACGATCGGCGCACCGTTCAGGACATCGCCGGGGCGGGCATTGAAGCGCTGCGTGTCACGCGGATCGCGCCCGCGTGTGGATACAACCTCTCCGCCGCTGAGGAACAGATCTGCCACGGTGACCGACTGATCGAGCAAGCCGCCCGGATTGGAGCGCATGTCCAGGATCAGGCCGGGAAGCGGTCCGCCATGGGCTTCGCGCAGGTCATTGAGGGCACGCACAGCCGCTTCGGTAGTGTGCTCGTTGAAGGTCGTGATGCGCAAGTAAGGCGTATTGTTCTCTTCCATCCGGTAGATGACGGAGCGTACCTCAATGATCGCGCGCACAATCGTCACATCGAAGGGTTCCACTCCGTCGCGGGCGATGGTGATCGTCACCGGTTCGCCGGGCGGTCCGCGCATCCGGTCAACAGCCACGTCCACACCGGTGCCCACCATGGACTCTCCGTCCACCGCGATGATCCGGTCTTCCGGCTCGATACCCGCCCGGTCGGCCGGTGTCTCGGCGATGGGCGAAACCACCGTAACGAAATCATCGCGCAGCGTGATCTCGATCCCCAGCCCGCCATATTCGCCGCGGGTAGCCACCTGCATGTCGCGGAAGGCGTCAGCATTGAGATAGGCCGAGTGCGGATCAAGCGCGCTCAGCATGCCGCTGATCGCCGCTTCGATCAGCTCGGCCTTGTCCGGCTCGCTGACATAGTCGGACTCGATGCGGCTCAGCACATCGCCGAACAGTTCGAGCTGGCGGAAGGTGGCGTCGCGGCCGCGATCATCGCCCTGGGCTGAAACAGCCAAGGCAGCCGCGCCGATGCCGAAGGCGATGGCCGAAGCCAGAATATGCAAGCGCATGCGTCTCTTTCCTGTCTGGCCGCGCCATAAGGTGCAGCCCTCCAAACCGTTCGTCTCACCCCCGGCGGAATTCCGGCCTCAGCCAGTCCTCCGGGTTTTCCGCTGCCCCTGTGCCCCGTCTTATCTCAAAATAGAGCCTTGGAGCGGGAATTTCACGCTCCGGCATGCGTCCGACCGGTTCCCCGGCCAGGACACTCTGGCCTTCGCCAGCATAAAGCAGGCCAATTCCGCCCAAAATAAGAGTGTATCCATCCGTGGTGTTGATCATCAAGACGGCCTCGAAGCTCTGGAAGGGTCCTGCAAACACCACCAC
>JBJHCI010000129.1:0-6085 GCA_050485925.1 Maricaulaceae bacterium | reverse complement strand
ATGGGTGGTGTTCGGGGCCAATGTCGGCACCACCATGACTGGCTGGCTGGTCTCTCAAATTGGGCTGAAGCTGGATTGGGGTGCACTGGCCCTGCCGCTGATCGGCGTCGGCCTTCTATCAGGACTCGCCCTGAAAAACCGCCCGAGATTTGGAGGCGCGGCGCAGGCAGTCGGCGGATTTGGACTGTTCTTCCTAGGCGTCGGCCTGTTGCAGGAGGCCTTCTCCGGCCTTACCCCGCAGATTGCCGGACTGGCACTGGATGATACTGGTCTTCTGGGTATTGCCGCCTTCCTTCTGGTCGGCGCGCTGCTGACCACGCTGACCCAGTCTTCCAGCGCGGCCATGGCCATCGTGCTCACGGCCAGTGCCGGCGGTGCCCTGCCCCTGCAACTCGCCGCTGCAGCCGTGATAGGGGCCAATATCGGCACCACCTCCACTGCACTGCTCGCCACCATTGGCGCGACGCCTGCTGCGCACCGCGTCGCCATGGCCCATGTCACTTTCAACGCCGTCACTGCCCTTGGCGCACTTATGCTCCTGCCGGTCATGTTATGGTTGTCCGATGCGGCCCTTGACGGAGCGGGTATTCTTGACGACGTCCCGGCCCAGCTCGCCGCGTTCCACACCCTGTTCAACCTTCTGGGCATTCTCCTCATCTGGCCGCTGGCTCCGCGCCTGACGGCTTGGCTCTCGACGCTCTACCGGTCGGAGGCGGAAGTTCTGGCCCGGCCGGAATATCTCGATGCGAACCTTGCTGGCGCACCTTCTCTGGCCCTGCGCGCGCTGGTGCTGGAGTGCTGGCGGCTGCATACGTTGAGCCTCGAACTGGCCCGCATGCGCCTCACCGCGCCTGCATCTGACAAGGTAAAGCTGGAGGCCCGGCAGGGGGCCTTGGAAGAGCTGGCCGCCGCCATACGCCGCTTCCTTGAGCAGCTCTCAACCGAGACGATGACGCCGGAGACAGCCCGCGCCCTGCCCGATCTGGTGCGCGCGGTGCAGCATGCCGAAGATCTCGGCGCAGCGTCGGGCGAACTGACGACCCTGCGCCGCCCACGCACGGGCGACACGGTCAGACCCACCTGGGAAAAGATGGACCGCGCGGTTGCAAAGGCGCTCGATCGTGCAGGCAAGGCCGATATCTTTACCGACACGCAGAAATCGACCGAGAGGGCCTATCAGAGGCTGAAATCCGCGCTGCTGGCGGCGCTGGCCGACGGTGAGGTAAGCGTAAACGCGGTAGATGGCAGCCTGGCGCTGGCCCAGCGTCTGCGCCGTGTGGCCGAAGCCGCACGTGATGGCCGTCACCGGCTGGAGCCCTGGCTTGAGGAAGGCGGTATTGCCGAACCGGCTGTGCAGAAAGACGACGACGCGGAGGTCGCGGTATGAAGCGGCGCAGCGTCCTGGCCGGACGTGATCGCACAGACGCCGTGGCCGCGATCCGGTTAGCGGATTTACGCGCTGGGAGCAGGAGTGCTTCACCTTGCTGGTTGAGCAGGTCGGTCTAATGTAATGGCCATATGATCCGCGCCAAAGGAAAGTGTCATGCGCCCGTTCCGCCTTGCCGTGCCTGTCGCTGCTGCTGCCATGCTGCTGGCGGCCTGTTCACCCGCGCCACAGGAGGATGCCTTGGACGCTCTGCCCTCGATTGATGCGGTAGTGGCCGTGGAGGCCCCATACGATCCCGAAGCCGACGCCCATGCGCTGGTGGACGCGGCCTATGCCGCCGCCGCCGCCAATGGCAAACGGGTTCTGGTCAAGTTCGGCGGGAACTGGTGCCCGGACTGCCAGATCATGGCCGGCATGCTGCAGATCCCCCAGATCGCGGCCTATCTCGATGCGCACTATGAATATGCCGCCATCGATGTCGGGCGTTATGACAACAACATGGATGTAGTAGCCCGGTTCGGGCTGGACGCGCTGGAGGGTGTACCAACGCTCATTATCACCACGGGGGACGGCCAGATCATCAATGCCGGCACGGCAGCTGAGTGGCGCACGGCGCGTACCCGCGATCCGCGCGATGTGCTGGAATACCTGCGGCGCTTTGCAGACTCTCCGGTGCCGGAAGATGCCGCCCGCGCGGTGACAACCTGGCCGGTAGATCCGTCATGAGCGCGGGGCTGGCTTTCGCCGAGCTGCATGCCTTCCCCGACGGCGATACGCCCCATAGCGGCAATCCGGCAGCCATAGTGCTGCTGGATACACCGCTTGATGACGCCACGCTGAGCGGGATTGCCCGATCCAATAATCTCTCCGAAACGGCCTATCTGCTGGCCGGCAGTGAAGCCGATCTATGGGGGCTGCGCTGGTTCACGCCTGGCAACGAGGTGGATCTGTGTGGTCATGCCACCATGGCGAGCGCGGTCTGGCTGTTCGCCGAAGGCCGGGTGCAGGGCCGTACGGCCCGCTTTGACACCCTGTCGGGACGTCTGGAGGTAAGGCGGGCGGGCGACGATCTGTTCGCCATGGATTTCCCGGCTGTGGGCTGGCAGAGCGGCGCGCCCGCGCCGGGCATTGTGGAGGCGATGGGCGCGAACACACCGCTGGAAGCCTATGACCTCCAGCGCATACACGGTGCGCGCTATCTCATGTTGGTCTATGAGAGCGAGGCGCAGATAGCGGCTTTAAAACCCGATCTGCGGGCGCTGGAAAATGCCGGGGTCAATGTGCTGGCGACGGCGAAGGGCACAAGCGCGGACATCGTCTCGCGGTTTTTCTGCCCCGCAGCCGGCATTTCCGAAGACCCGGTCACCGGATCGGCCCATTGCACACTGGCACCCTATTGGGCAGAGCGCCTGGGCCGGGCGCGCCTCTCCGCCCGCCAGATCGGCCCGCGCCCCGGCGCGCTGGAGGTGGAAAACAGACCGGACGAAGGCCGGGTGACGCTTTATGGCACCGCACGGCCCTTCATCGCCGGTCGGGTCTGGCCAGAGTAGGCCGCACCGCCTAGGGCCGTCGACCGACGCCCTGCCTTGACGGTACAAATTCCGGGCCATAGGCGACGCGGACCGGCACCGGCCCGCCCCAACGCGTCGTGGTCACAAACGCCCGCGCACGGGGATTCCAGACCGCCTCGCGGGCGCGCACATCCTGTGTCCGCACGCCCCAGCGCTGCTCGGCACGCGTGGGAACATAGGCAAACGCGCCCGGCGCGCAGCGCAGGCGGTAGCCGGGCTGGCGCGACCACTGGGCGTGCAGCCGGCGGCGGTCCTCGCGATAACGGTGCAGCGGCGCACACGCGTGCGCGTTGACCACGAAATACCCTTGCGGGCCGGAAGAGCCGGGCGGGCCATGCCAGCGCTGCGCTTGCGCATCGGGTGCGGCGAACACCGCCGCGCAAAGTCCAAGACCGGCCACGAAGGCAAAGACGGCAGGATTTGTCATCTGGCACATCCTCATCTGGTGCCGCCCGGTGGGCTGGCGACGGTTTCCCCGGTGTGATGACGAGAAGATGTTATAGCGCACGTGAACAGTCGCTGGCAGGCGCTTTCACGCCCCGTTCATCAAATGTGAACCGGCATTACAATTCATCTGTCCAAACTGATCAGGTGACGCCCCCTGGACGGCGTGCCACAAAACACGCAAGGGGCGGCGGAGTTTATAAGAGGGGGACGTGCCATGCGGACGGTTCTGGGAATTCTGGCTATCGCCGGACTAATGGCGGGGGCAGGCTTGGGGCTGGGCGTTCACATACAGTCTGCTCCGGCCGCCGCGGAGCCCGAAGCGCACGCAGAGGAACGCCGCGCCCACCTGTCCTCACGCGACTATGCACGCTTCCTGCAGCGCTATCAGAAACCTTCGACCGCGCCGGTTCCGGGCCGGCCCGCCACCAGCTATACCGGCGACGATAGCTGCCGCCATGCTAATGATGGGGAGTGCGACGAGCCGGGTATCGGCACCGGGGCCTGTCCGGCGGGGACCGATTATTCCGACTGCTGGCGCATCGCGACCGGTCAGGAGGACGATAGCTGCCGCTTTGCCAATGACGGAGAATGCGACGAGCCGGGCTTCGGCACAGGCGCGTGTACACAAGGCACCGATGTCAGCGATTGCGGCAATGTCAGCCATCTGCGCTTTCGCGATGATAGCTGCGAGTTTGCCTTTGACGGGGTCTGCGACGAGCCGGGCATAGGCACCGGGCGCTGCGCGGCACGCACCGACCGTTCCGATTGTGGCGGGCGTCACCGCCCGCTGACCATCAATGACCATTTCTTCGGCCATGATGACCGCGTGCTGATGGACCGAAGCGTGTTTCCATGGAGCGTTGTGGGCACCATCAACGCGGATCGCGGCGGCGGTTGCACCGCTACGCTGGTGGCCCGTGACGTCATCGTGACGGCGGCCCACTGCATTCATCGCGAGGGGCGCCTGCACGCGGGCGGTGTCTATACCACGGGCCACGGCCTGCCCGGCGGGCCGTTCACGGCGCGTATTATCGATCACCTGATCGATGTACAATGGGACCATACCCGCTTCAGCGAAACCGACGATATCGACGGTACGGACTGGGCGCTCTTGCGGCTTGACCGTCCGCTCGGGGACGAGCTGGGATATGTCGGCGTTATCGATATCGTTGCTGATCGCGGCGAGCAGGCCGCCAGGGAGACGCGCATCTGGCAGGCCGGCTATTCCTGGGATACGGGCAGCAATCTTTCTGGCAATGAGAACTGCCGGATCCTTGCCGCCTATAGTGACGACACCATGTCCCATAACTGCGACACCACGCGCGGGGATTCCGGTTCACCTTTCATGATCCACGAAAATGGTGAGTGGCAGATCGTGGCGATCGATTCCAATTTCCGGCGCAACCCGGACGGGCCCTTCATCTATATCGCCGCGCGTTCCAGCCGCTGGCTGCCACTACTGGACGATTTCGCCGCCGGGCGGATCGGCGCCGGCGGGGTAAGGCCACAGGGGCCCGGCAAGCCAGAAGCGCAACCCCCGATCAAGGTGGAATAACGATATGCGCTAGAAGACGAAGATGTACGCCGCAACGATGGCAATGACGGCCAGCGCAATGCCACCGATCAGGGCATGGCGGACCATATGGCCGGGAGAAGATTCGCCCTGACGGGCTTCGGTTGCGGTTTTCTTTTCCATGGACTGGCTCCTCTTTCTGCTGACGAAGAAAGGGACGCTGACTACGCCCCGCCCACGAAATCTACGTTTGCAACGCCTGTGCAGTTCCGCGGAGCCCCGCTGATGAAACTAGACGGCCCGGCCCATGATCCAGTCGCAATAGACGCTGCCACCGACATCAAACTGACGCTCGCCCATGGCCTCAAATCCCATGCGGCCATAAAAGCCCAGCGCGCGGTCGTTGCCCTTGTAAACGCCGAGAATGAGGCTGGTATGGCCGCTCTTGCGGGCATGGAGAAGCGCGGTATCCATCAGCTGCCGGCCGAGCCCGGTGCCATGCAGGCGGGAGAGCACATAGATGCGTTTGATCTCGATATCGCCCGGTGCCGCCGGAACGGGAAGATCAGGCGGGGCAAGATGGAGATACCCCACCGGCGCAGCGCCAGGCACCATCTCCGCGAGCCAGAGGCTCTGCGCCGGATCGGCCAGCGCGGCCTCATAGACGGTCGGCGTATGCTTCATCGCGCAATGGCGGATAATCCCGGCCCCATCCACGACACCGGCATAGGATTCCAGAAAGCTCGCCGCGCCAATCAGCGCCAGCGCCGCGCCGTCTCCGGGAACCGCCCGGCGTATGGTGACGTTTGAGTCCATGAAGAGGAGCCATAGGGGCAATGGCGCGCAGATGGCAAGCCAGTCTTGCCAGTTTGTCACACGACATAGGGCCCGCCGACGCGTTATGATGCTAGAGAATAGAGAAAAAGCGCCCCTACCCCTCGCGCTCGTGCTCCGCCCTACCTAAATGGGTCTTTCGCGCTTCGCACATGCGAAACGGGGAGCATCGCGGGTGGGACGGGGTTTGCCCCTCGCGGTCTTCAAGGGAGGCTATTGAGACATGAACGCCACGCAACTGGCATCGCTCTCGCCCGAAGGCGGTCTGTCGCGCTATCTTGCCGAGATACGCAAGTTTCCGATGCTGGAAAAGGAAGAGGAGTTCATGCTGGC
>JBJHCI010000128.1:0-6105 GCA_050485925.1 Maricaulaceae bacterium | reverse complement strand
GTGGCCGCCTCTCCCCCTCCCGCTTGCGCTTGCAGTCCCGATGGAGTAAGGACGCGCGCGCTTCGCGATTGGCCTTGTGGCAGGCGGGGCGTGTAACCGGGCACGATACGTCATCGGCCCTCCGGCTCCTCCAACCCCTTTCTTTATTGATCGACGGGCCCGGAGTTGCCGGGCACCGGTGGCGGGTTGCGTCCATTTGTGAAGCCGTTCCGGCTGCGTGGCGAGGTGAAACCCTCAAAAGCAGCAAGACCGCCGGAGACAACCGGCCGGCCGGAATACAACACGATTGATACCGGAGACGACTTAAAGGCATGAACGCTACATCTTCTTCCGCGGCGAGCCGCGACGATTTCGCCTCGATGCTTGAAGCCAGCCTGGCTGGCCGCGACCTCATCGAAGGCTCTGTGGTGCGCGGCACCGTAACGGCGGTCGAGAACGACATGATCGTGATCGATGTCGGCCTGAAGACCGAGGGACGCATCTCGCTGCGCGAGTTTACCGGCCCCGGCTCCACCGCGCCCAAGGCCGGTGACGAGGTCGAGGTCTATCTGGAGCGCATCGAGAACGCGATGGGCGAAGCGGTTCTCTCGCGCGACAAGGCGCGCCGTGAGGAAGCCTGGGATCGCCTGGAGAAGATGTTCGAAGCGAAAGAGCCGGTAACCGGCGCGATCGTGGGCCGCGTCAAGGGCGGCTTCACGGTCGATCTGGGCGGGGCTTCGGCCTTCCTGCCGGGTTCTCAGGTCGATATCCGCCCGGTGCGCGATGTCGGCCCGCTGATGAACAAGGAACAGCCCTTCGCGATCCTGAAAATGGACCGTCCGCGCGGCAATATAGTGGTCTCGCGCCGTGCGGTGCTCGAAGAATCCCGCGCCGAACAGCGCGCCGAGCTTGTCGGCAATCTCGCCGAGGGCGAAGTGCGCGAAGGTGTGGTCAAGAACATCACCGATTACGGCGCATTCGTGGATCTGGGCGGCATTGACGGCCTGTTACACGTCACCGACATGAGCTGGAGCCGCGTTGGCCATCCGGGCGAAGTGGTGGAAGTCGGCCAGACGGTGAAAGTCCAGATCATCAAGATCAACAAGGACACTCAGCGCATCTCGCTCGGCATGAAGCAGCTGCAGTCCGATCCGTGGGACGCGGTGGCCGCGAAATACCCGGTCGGCGCAACCTTCGAGGGCCGCGTGACCAACATCGCCGAGTACGGCGCGTTCGTGGAGCTGGAAGCCGGTGTCGAGGGCCTGGTCCACGTCTCGGAAATGAGCTGGACGAAGAAGAACATCCACCCCGGCAAGATCGTCTCCACCTCCCAGGAAGTCACCGTCATGGTGCTCGACGTGGACGAGGAGAAGCGCCGTATCTCGCTCGGCATCAAGCAAACCCAGCGCAATCCGTGGGAAGTCTTCGCTGAAACCCATCCGGCTGGCACGGTCGTGAAGGGCGAGGTGAAGAACATCACCGAGTTCGGCCTCTTCATCGGCGTGGGTGAGGACATTGACGGCATGGTCCACCTGTCGGACATCGACTGGGACCGTTCCGGCGACGAAGCTATCCAGGACTTCAACAAGGGCGATGTCGTTGAAGCCAAGGTGCTGGACGTGGATGTCGAGAAAGAGCGCGTGTCGCTCGGCATCAAGCAACTGGCTGGCGATCCGATGGAAACCGAAGGCGGCTTCAAGCGCGGCGAGACCGTGACCTGCACCGTTACCGAGGTCACCACGGGCGGCATCGAGGTCTCCTTCGGTGAAGGCGGCCAGATGAAGGGCTTCATCCGCAAGTCCGACCTGTCGCGCGACCGCGCCGAACAGCGCCCCGAGCGTTTCTCGGTCGGTGACAAGGTCGATGCGCGCATCACCAATGTCGACAAGGCGGCACGGCGTGTGTCCGTCTCCATCAAGGCCCTTGAAATGGCCGAGGAGAAGGAAGCGGTCGAGCAATACGGTTCTTCGGAATCCGGGGCCTCGCTCGGCGATATTCTCGGCGCTGCCCTGAAAGAGCAGGACAAGAAGAAAGACTAAGCCGTGCCTGCGCCCTTCGGGCCAGGTTTGCCGCATAGGGAAGGGCCGGGCGTGCTGCGTCCGGCCCTTTTCACGTGCGGCGGGGAGTTTTTGCCCTCATGGCAATTGACCTTACGGGCATCCCGCCGCAAGGTTCACATTTCTGTATTCCCGGGGGAAACTTGATGATCAAGTCCGAGCTGATCGAGAAACTGGCAGCGGCCAATCCGCACCTGTTCCAGCGCGACGTGGAGCGGGTGGTCAACACGGTGTTTGAAGAGATCACCCAGGCGCTCGAACGCGGCGAACGGGTCGAGCTGCGCGGCTTTGGCGCGTTCTCGGTACGCAACCGCCCGCCCCGTCAGGGCCGCAATCCGCGCACCGGTGACAGTGTGGCGGTGAAGGAAAAGCATGTGCCCTTCTTCAAGACCGGCAAAGAGCTGCGCGAGCGGGTCGACGCGAAGAAGTAGCCCGCACCGGAAAAACACCCTAGGTTTTCCCGGTCAGCTGCCGGGAGGGCTCCAACATGCTCAATGAATTCAAGAAATTCGCCATGCGCGGCAATGTGGTCGACCTCGCGGTCGGCTTCATTCTGGGCGGCGCGTTTTCCACCATCGTCTCCTCCTTCGTGAACGACATCCTGATGCCGCCGATCGGGCTGTTGCTCGGCGGGGTGGATTTCACCGAACTTTTCGTGGCGCTCGACGGGGTCGAATACGCCTCTCGCGCAGCGGCTGCTGAGGCCGGTGCGGCGACCATCAATTATGGCGTCTTCATCAATGCGGTGATCAGCTTCGTGATTGTCGCTTTCGCGCTTTTCCTGTTGATCCGGGGCATGAACCGGCTGCAGGCCAAGGAAGAGGCCAAGCCCGCTGAGCCGCCAGCCCCGCCGCGCTCTGAAGTGCTGCTGGAGGAAATCCGGGACTTGCTGAAGAAGTAGCCGCTTTTCTCTCCGCCTGGGGCGGGTTAGGTCCTGTCCTCATGACCACGCGCGTAAAAATCTGCGGGATGAGTGACGAGGCATCGGTGTACGCGGCTGTGGCCGCAGGAGCCGATTATCTCGGCTTCATCATCTTCCCGAAGAGCCCGCGAGCGGTGAGCTTACAAAGGGCGGCAGAGTTGGCGGCCCTCAAAGGCTCTGCCAGATCGGTTGCCGTGCTGGTCGATCCCGATGATGCGCTACTGGGCGAGGTGTTGAGGGTGCTGCGCCCCGACATCATCCAGCTGCACGGGCAGGAGAGTCCGGAGCGCTGCCTTGATGCGAAGAACTATGCGGCTGGGGCCGTGTGGAAGGCGGTGCCGGTCAGCAGTGCGCAGGATGTGGCCCGCGCACGACGCTATGCCGGGTTCGCCGATGCGATCCTCTTTGACGCGAAACCGCCCGCAGGCGCAGACCGGCCCGGCGGCTGGGGCGAGGGCTATGATTACAGCCTCCTCAAAGGCTTTGATGCGCTTCCCTTCATCCTCGCAGGCGGGTTGACACCTGACACGGTTGCGTACGCCATCGCGGCCTCCGGCGCGTCTGTTGTCGATACGGTGTCGGGCGTGGAAAGCGCGCCGGGTGTGAAGGATATCGCGAAAATCGGGGCCTTCATCGCGGCGGCGAAGGGCTAGAATGAAAGGCTTTCCACGAGCGCCATCACGCTCTAGATCAGACCCCTCACCTCCAGCCAAGCGAAGCCTGCCATGACCCAGCCCAATGCCTTTTCCCACTATCCTGATGCCAACGGCCTGTTTGGCGAATATGGCGGGCGGTTCGTCGCCGAGACGCTGATGCCGAATGTCCTGGCGCTGGAAAAGGCCTATGCGAAGTGGAAGGACGATCCGGCCTTCGTGAAGGAGCTGGAGGATTTCGCGCGCGATTTTGTGGGCCGTCCGAGCCCGCTCTATTTCGCCGAGCGCCTGACCGAGGCGTTTGGCGGGGCGCAAATCTGGTTCAAGCGCGATGAGCTCAATCACACCGGCGCGCACAAGATCAATAATTGCCTGGGGCAGGTGCTGCTCGCCCGCCTGATGGGGAAGACCCGTATCATTGCCGAGACGGGCGCCGGCCAGCATGGCGTGGCAACTGCCACGGTGGCCGCGCGCTTCGGCCTGCCGTGCGAGGTCTATATGGGCGCCACGGATGTGGAGCGGCAAAAACCCAACGTGTTCCGCATGAAGCTGCTCGGCGCGAAGGTCCACGCCGTAACGAGCGGACGCGGCACGCTGAAAGATGCGATGAACGAAGCCTTGCGCGACTGGGTGACCAACCCGGACGATACCTTCTACGTGATCGGTACCGTCGCGGGCCCGCACCCCTATCCGATGATGGTACGCGACTTCCAGAGCGTGATCGGCCGTGAGGCGCGCGCGCAGATGCTGGAGCGCATTGGCCGCCTGCCCGATGCCGCCGTTGCCTGCATTGGCGGCGGCTCGAACGCGATGGGGCTGTTCTATCCCTTCCTGGAAGACGAGAGCGTCCGCCTCATTGGTGTCGAAGCCGCCGGCAAGGGCGTCGATACGCCTGACCACGCCGCGAGCCTCAATGGCGGCAAGCCCGGCATCCTGCACGGTAACCGCACCTATCTCTTGCAGGATGCGGACGGCCAGATCGTCGAGGGCCATTCCATCTCGGCGGGGCTTGATTATCCGGGCATCGGCCCGGAACACGCCTTCCTGCACGATGCAGGGCGCGCCGAATACCGTCATGCGACCGACGCCGAGGCGCTGGAAATGTTTCAAGTGTGCTCGAAACTCGAAGGCATCATCCCGGCGCTCGAACCCGCCCACGCGCTCGCCCGCGTGCGCGATCTCGCCAGGGAACTGGGGCCCGACGGCGTGATCCTGATGAATATGTGCGGGCGCGGCGACAAGGATGTGTTCTCGGTGGCCCAGGCGCTGGGGGTGGAGCTGTAACGATAATCCTTGAATGTAACGACATTTGTAGTTACATTTGATGGAGTTCGAATGGGACGAGGCGAAGAACCGCGCCAACCGGGAAAAGCACGGCATCAGCTTCGAGGAAGCTGTCGGGCTGTTCGCCGGTGAGTATGTCCTCATTCCTGCGCGGCCCGGCCCCGAGGGTGAGGAACGGTGGAAGGCAGTCGGACCGATACGCAATCGGCCAGTGATCGTTGTTGTTCATACCGACCGGTCAGGGCGCGTGCGCATAATGTCGGTGCGGCCTGCGAGCCGCAAGGAAAGGAGGCGATACGATGGGACGCATCGTACGCGTGAAACTTGAAGATCTCCCCCCGATCTCGGAGGAGCGTTTGCGTGAAATCGAAGCGATCCCCGACGAGGAGATCGATTTCTCCGATATCCCTGAGCTCACCGAAGAGGATTTCGCGCGCGGCGTCTGGCACCCCGGCCATGGCAAGCAGCAGGTGACGGTGCGGCTGGACAGGGATGTGCTGGCGTTCTTCAAGCAGGGCGGGCGCGGCTATCAGACCCGCATTAATGCGGTGTTGCGCGCCTTCATGGAGGCCCAGCGCAAAACCCCGGCGGAATAGATATTCTGCGGCCACTGCCTCGGTTTGAAGATGATTGATCCCGTTGAACGAGCGTTGGGGCATCTGAGTCAGCTTTGCGCGCCAGGCGCCGAGGATGTTTCTTATCCGATTACGTTGAACTTTCACCCCGACATCGCGGTCGATGGCAGACTAGTGATCGAGATCCTCGCGCGGGACGGCGTTTACCGCTCCCAGTTCGAGACGGGCACCAGCAGCGGCGGCTTGACGGCCTATCCGGGCGGGGATCGCTGGAACTGGGAAAGCCGGATATTCGCAGCCGCGTATGACGAACATGACCCGTCGCTCCGGCCCAAATATGGCACCTTGAATTACCGCCATGACCCGGTTGGCGGTTCGCGGCGCTTTGGATCATGTCACCTCCGCCTGGCACCGCATGTCCGGCCCAGAACGTCGTTCTGCTATCCCGACAGCCATCTGGAGCCGCGCGATTTCGCCGTCGATGATGTCCGCCCGCTGGTTGCTCTGGCTGAGAGGAACGCACTGGCTCTCGACCCGTGGCTCGACAACTATATCGAGGCCCATATTCACGGTCCGGTGCGCATCGCCGAGGACGTGGAGGCCCTCGTTCTTGACCCGTCCTTTCAGGGCACGGC
>JBJHCI010000127.1:0-6108 GCA_050485925.1 Maricaulaceae bacterium | reverse complement strand
CTGATAGGCTTGCCCGGTCATGAGCCGGGATATTGACGACCGCAAGAAAAAAAAGGCCCTGCGCCGCCTGCGGCGCGTGCGCGATGCGCTTGCCGCTGCCGAGGCCGATGGCGATGTGGAGGCCGCTGAGGCCGCCAGAGCCCAACTTTCGGAGTGGGAGGACGGGTTTCTCGGCAGTGTGGAGGAGCGGCTGAATACGTTCGGTTCGGCCTTTGCCGACCCGGAAAAAGGTGCGCTCGACGAGCCGCTCTCCCGGCTGCAGGCCGCCAAGCTGAAAGAGCTGGAAGACAAGGCGAAGGGCAAGGAAACCCGGCCCTGGAAGCGCACCCGCTTCAAGCAGAAGCCGGGCAAAGGCTTTTCCTCAAAGCGCGCGGCCCCGCCCGCCAATGTACGCGATATCCATGAGGATGTGCCGCAAAGCCCGCCGGAACCGGCCACCGAGCCTGCCCCGCAAGCACCGGGTCCACGATTTACGGTCATTAAGGGCGGCAAAGCCGACTAGGCTGTGCCGGAGGGGCGTGTGGCCTAGCCCTGCTGTACGGGCAGATGCACGATGAGGCCGTCCAGCTCCGCCCCCACCTTGATCTGGCAGGAGAGCCGCGAGGTCTCCTTCACGTCGGAGGCGAAATCGAGCATGGACTGCTCCATGGAGGAGCGCTCACCCGTTTTCGCTTCCCAGGCCGGATCAACATAGACATGACAGGTGGCGCAGGCGCACGCCCCGCCACAATCGGCATCAATGCCCGGCACCATGTTGCGGATCGCGTTTTCCATCACGCTAAGGCCATCGGTGGCCTCCACCGTGTGCTCGGTGCCGTCATGCTCGATATAGGTGATTGTCGTCATGTCATTCCCTGATAGGTCAGTAAGCAAAGCGGGTCTGGCGGTTATCTAGGACAGAAGATCGCGCATCGCCACATCCAGATTGCGCAAGGCCTGCGGATCGACCTCGCGCCGCGCCGCGATCAGCTTCTGCGCAGCCATGTATTCGGGTGCGGCATTGACCGCCTCGCAGGCAATGATGCGCCCTTGCTTCATGTGGAAGACCGCAAATTTGCCGAGCTCCGGATCACCCCGGCGCACGATATCGTCAGCGCCCTCGATGAGCCCGGCAATTTGCAACTTGATCTCATACTGGTCGGACCAGAACCATGGGACCGGATCGTAGTGAACGGTATCGCCGCAGATCGTGGCCGCTGCCGCCTTGCCCTGCTCGATGGCGTTCTGGACCGATTCAAGCCGGATCGATCGGCCATAGAGCCCGGAATGGAAGCGCGCCACATCGCCCGCCGCCAACACGGACGGGTCAGAGGTGCGCGTGGCATTGTCGGTCAGGATGCCGTCCTCGCAGGACAGGCCCGCATCCTCCGCAAGTGCAGTATTGAGCACCAGCCCGGCGGCGAGCAGTACCAGATCGGCCTCCACCTCCTCGCCATCGGCCAGCCTGACGCCCGCCGCCCTGCCCTCACGCTCTATGATGGCCGCGACGGGTTCGGACACGCGCAAATCCACCCCATAGCCCCGGTGCAGCGCGCCGAACCAGCCGCCAATGAGCGGGCTCGCCGTGCGCGCCATGGGCCGCTCAGCCGCTTCCAGCACCACCACATCGTGGCCTCGCTTACGCACACTGGCGGCCACTTCCAGCCCGATATAGCCCGCCCCGATAATGACGATCCTGCCGGCTGTTTTCAGTGCCGCTGAGAGCCCATCGGCCTCGTAGAGCGTGCGTAACACGTGCACGCCGGGTAGATCCGCGCCGGGAATGGGCGGGCGGCGCGCCTCACCGCCCGTCGCGATAACACAATGATCAAAGTCCAGCCGCTCTCCGCCTTCCAGCAGCACCTGGCGCGCATCGCGGTCAATCGCGGTCGCGCGGGTATCGGTGCGGCAGGTGATGTCGGAAGCCTTGTAGAAGGCTTCAGGCTTGAGCCAGAGCCGTTCGGCAGGCATCTCGCCAGACAGATACGCTTTCGACAGGGGCGGACGCTGATAGGGCAGGGCCGCTTCCGCGCCGATGAGCGTCACCGGGCCTTCATGCTTGCGCCGGCGCAACTCGGCCGCGCAAGCGAGCCCGGCCTGTCCGGCCCCGATGATGACGGTTCGCGAATTGGCTTTCATGCCCGCTTTTCTGGTCGGTTTGCACCGCGCTGACAAGGTGGTGGCGCGCGTGGCGCTCGCCCCTTGCCGCATGCGGCCTATCACGCCTTACTGGCCCGGACATGACAACACGCACGATTCTACTTCCCAACATGGCGGCGAGCGAGCGCCTCGGCGCCGCGCTGGCAAGCCTCATCCGGCCCGGCGATGCGATATGGCTGACCGGCGCGCTGGGCGCGGGCAAGACCACGCTTGCGCGCGCCATCATCGCCCGTCTGTGCGGAGTGGAGGACGTGCCGAGCCCCACCTACACGCTTGTCCAGTCCTACGAGGCGCTGGCGGGTTTCCCTGTACTGCACGGCGATCTCTACCGCGTGGAAGACGTGTCAGAACTGATCGAGCTCGGCCTTGAAGAGGCGGTGGAAGACGGGGCGGTGATCATGGAATGGCCGGCCCTGCTCGACCCGCGCCAGATGCCGGACCGGCTGGAGATCACTCTGGATTTTGACCTCGCCAGCGGGCAGGAAGGAGCCCGTATCGCGCGTCTGACCGCGCACGGGGGATGGGAGGCGCGCCTTGAGCGCATCGCAGTCTGAACGCATTCGCGAGAACGAACGCCGCGCGTTTCTTGACGCCTCCGGCTGGGCCGGTGCAGCGGCAACGCCCTTTCCGGGCGACGCGTCCACGCGGCGCTATTTCGGGCTTACGAAAGGCGGCGAGACCGCAATCCTGATGGATGCGCCAGCCGCCAGCGAGGCCCCTGTCTGCCCGCCCGGCGCCAGCCCTGAAGAACGCGCCGCACTCGGCTATAACGCCCTTGCCCGCCTTGCCGGCAATAATATCGCGGCCTTTGCAGGCATTGGCGACGCGCTGCATGCGCGCGGGTTTTCCGCCCCGCGCATCTTTGCCGCCGACATGGCGCGCGGCTTTCTGATCATCGAGCATCTGGGCAACGATCTGTTTGCCCGCGCGATCCCCAAAGGCGCCCATGAAGGCCGGCTCTATGCCGGGGCCATCGATACGCTGGCGGCCATCTACCGCTCCAGCTTCACGCCGGATTTTTCTGCCCATGGCGGCAGCTGGCGGGTGGGGGCTTACGACACCCCTGCCCTGCTGGCTGAAACCGGCCTCTTCCTTGACTGGTACATGCCCCATTTCGGTGACGAGCCATCCGATCAGTTGCGCACCGACTGGCAGGGCGCGTGGGAGAGCGTCCTCTCCCTTCTCGACGCGCACACGCCGGGGCTCGCCTTGCGCGACTACCACGCCGAGAACCTGATCTGGCTCCCTGATCGTGAGGCCGAAGCCCAGACAGGCCTCCTGGACTTTCAGGACGCGCTCTTTGCCCATCCCGCCTATGATCTGGTCTCGCTTCTGGAAGACGCCCGGCGGGACGTGTCGCCAGACCTTATCGCGCCGCTGAAGGACCGCTTCTTCAAACACGCGAAACTCTCCGACCGGACTGGGTTCGATGCGGCCTATGCAGTGCTCGGCGCGCAACGCAATGCCAAGATTCTCGGCATTTTCGTGCGCCTGGCCAAACGTGACGGCAAGCCACGTTATCTCGATCTCATTCCCCGCGTCCGCGCGCATTTCGTGGGCGATATCGCCCATCCCGCGCTGGCGCCTGTGGCAAAACTGGTACGTACCGCACTGCCGGAGATGGTCTCGTGACCATTCGTACCGCCATGGTGATGGCCGCCGGGCTCGGTACGCGCATGCGCCCACTCACCAATGACCGGCCGAAAGCGCTGGTGGAGGTCGGCGGCAAGGCGCTGATCGACTGGATGCTGGACAAGCTCGACGCCGCGGGTGTGGGGCGTGCTATCGTCAATGTCCACCACTTCGCCGATGCGATGGAGGCCCATCTCGCCGCGCGCACCCGCGGGCCGGAGATCCTCATCTCCGACGAGCGCGAGCAATTGCTGGAAACCGGCGGGGGGCTCGTGAAGGCCGCGCCCCTGCTCGGCGAGGATCCGATCTTTGTCGCCAATATCGATGCGCTCTGGATTGATGGCGCAGTGAACGAGCTGGAACGTCTGGCGGGCGGCTATGACGCGGCCACGATGGATTTCCGCCTGCTCCTCGCCCGGCGGGATAATGTGATCGGCCTTGAAGGCACAGGCGATTTCACGCGCGATGATCAAGACCGCCTGACACGCCAGCACGAGAACCCGTCCGGCGAAGCCTTCTTCTATTGCGGTGTGCAGGTGCTCCATCCGCGCGTTCTCAGAGGACGCGAGATCACGCCCTTCTCCACCAACCGGCTATGGGATGAAGCCATGGCGAAGGGCCGCGTGACCGGGCAGGTGATGGACGCGTTCTGGATGCATGTCGGCGATCCTGAAACCCGCCGTCTTGTGGAGAATCGGCTAAATTCCACGCCATGAGCCAGCCACACGGCATATTCGAGACCCCCTTACCACGGGTCTACACGCTGTCCCCGGCGGCTGACTTCCTCAAAAGCCTTGCCCGCACGCTTGTATCGGAATTTCCCGACCCCGAAGCGCTGGCGGGTGTCACCGTGCTCTTGCCGACCCGGCGGGCGGGCCGTGCGCTGGCCGAAGCCTTCACCGCCGTGCAGACAGAGCGGAAGATCAGCGCGGCCATATTGCCGCTCATCCGCCCGCTGGGCGATGTGGACGCGGATGAACCACCCTTCGAGCCGGGCGAGCTGGAACATCTCGCCCTGCCTGCAATATCGGCAGCCCGGCGGCGGTTCGAGCTCGCCAGCCTCATCCTGGCCCGCGAGGATGCTGCGCGGCGCG
Source organism: Maricaulaceae bacterium (assembly GCA_050485925.1). Lineage (GTDB taxonomy): Bacteria > Pseudomonadota > Alphaproteobacteria > Caulobacterales > Maricaulaceae > Glycocaulis. The sequence goes on along the minus strand of JBJHCI010000127.1, from coordinate 1,243 downwards.
AGATGACGCCTGATGGCGCTTTGGTGCTCGCCGACGCGCTGGCAGGCCTGCTGGACGAGCTGGCCTCGGAAGAGATCACCGGGCTCGGCGCGCTGGAAAGCCCGGATGTGCGCGCCAGCCTGCCCGCAGACCGGCAGGAGGCCGCGCTCTTCCTCGATATCGTGCTGGAACAATGGCCGGCCCATCTGGAGGCGCTGGATCTCACCGACCCGGCCTCGCGCCGCTCGGCCCTGCTCAATGCGCTGGCCAGCCGTTGGCAGGAAAGCCCGCCTCCGGGGCCTGTCATCGCGGCGGGCTCGACCGGCTCAATTCCGGCATCGGCGCATCTATTGAGCGTGATCGCCGGGCTGGAACAGGGCGCAGTCGTGCTGCCCGGCTTTGCCGGTTTCATGGACGAGGCGAGCTGGAAAGCCATCGACGAAGGCCACCCCCAGCGTGCAATGAAAGCGTTGATCGAGCGCATCGGCATCGGTCCGAAGGATGTGCGCGAATGGCCGCTGGCACCGATTAAGGTTGGTTCAGACAAAGCCAGCTCCGAGCCGAAGGAGGCTATGGCGCAAGCCCGGGCGCGACTGATCACCGAGTCCTTGCGGCCTGCTGATGAGACAGCCGACTGGCTCAAACGCATCCGCGTGCTGGACAAACCGTGGGGCGGAAATGTCGTCCGGCTGGGCATAAATGGCTTAAGCGTGATCGAAGCGCGCGACCCGGCGAGCGAGGCCCGCGCCATCGCATTGGCTTTGCGCGAGACACTAGAAACGCCCTGGCGGACGGCAATGGTCGTGACGCCCGACCGCGCACTCGCCCGGCGCATCACCACGGAGATGAGCCGGTTCGGCGTGGAGCTGGATGACAGCGCGGGCGAGGCCCTGAGCGATACCGCGCCCGGCGCCTTCCTGATGCGCGTGGTGGAATGCGCGGCCGATCCGGGCTCCGCGCTGGCCCTGGCGGCGCTCTGGGCCTCTCCCCTGCTGGCGCTCGGTGAAGCGCGCGCTGCCCTGATGGCCGATATCTCCGCGATGGAGCGCGAGACATTGCGCGGGCGCAGGCCGGGCAGGAGCTTTGCCGATGTGATCGCGCGCGTGGGCGAGGGCAAAAACCCGCGCTGGGTGGAGATTGTCACGCGGATCCAGACGGCCCTGACGCCCTTGCTGACGCTGCAGGGCGACCAGCCCGCCGCCAGCTTCGCCCTGGCGCTGGTCGAGGCTGCAGAAAGCCTTGCGGCCAATGATCAGCTCTCCGG